>NZ_AKIS01000056.1:0-13062 GCF_000277005.1 Pontibacter sp. BAB1700
GAGATGCACTTGCTGCAACCCTGGCAGTTCGGCATCAACCCGCTGGTTCCGCCGGCTCACCTGGCGCTGGCACTGGCGCTGCCTGCAGGGCTTTTACTGCTTTCGCTGATCAGCACGACCTCACTGCCTCAGCGTCTGGTGTTCCAGGGCAAGTTTCAGCAACTCATGACGGTATGGCTCGTGGTGAGTATTGTGGTGTTGATCACCCGCAACGAGCTATCTGTAGGCTCCTTCGTAATCATACTGCCGCCTATCGCCTATTTCGGCGAATTCCTGTTCACAAGCCGCATGAAGAAATGGATACTAAACCTAATGTTTTTTATCCTATTAGGTGGGGTATTGCTTATTCGTTATCGACAGCCACTGGGTTTAGCTTCTTTTGTGAAGATCGATGACTCGCAGTTATTGCTGCCGAAGGGCGGTGCGAGCGGAACGGTTAGGGGTAACTCTGTTTTGGTGCTGGGTGATGACCTGAGCTATTATGAGCACAATAAACTGGCTACGCCATATTTGAACTGGCAGTTATCACAACGCCACTTTGGCCGACTCGACGAGTACCAGGCTGTGTATGACCTCTATCAGAACTTCCGCCTGGAAAGCCCTGAGTACATCGTAGACCAGGCCGGGCTTATGCCGCAGCTAAAACACAAACTGCCGTCCGTTTTCGAAGGTTATGAACCTACGCAAACAGCGGCAGTTTATAGAAAAGCTCGTTAAGCTGCTACACCTGATTTAGCAAACTGGAATTTTATCTACGCGATTTTGGTGGCGTCCCCCTTCAAATTCTGTCTCCAGGAATACGCGTGTCATATCCGCTGCTACCTCCTGTGACACAAAGCGGGCAGGTATGCAAAGGATGTTGGCATTATTATGCTCACGGGACAGCTTAGCCAGCTCTGTCTGCCAGCAAAGTGCCGCTCTGATCTCCTGGTACTTATTGGCTGTCATGGCCACCCCGTTTCCGCTTCCGCAGATCAGGATACCAAAGTCGGCTTCCTTGTTCACCACAGCTTTCGCCAGTGGATGCACATGATCCGGATAGTCCACTGAAGCATCTGAACCAGGACCAAAGTCTGTCACGTCGTGGCCTGCCGCCTCCAACTGCTGTTTCAGCAGGCTCTTGTATGTAAAGCCGGCGTGGTCTCCGCCGATTGCTATTTTATATCCCATAGTTTTAAGCGTTATTTTCGTTCAGTCTTTTCAAATCGCGCTGAATAATTCCCCTTGATACACTAATACTTACTTCATACAGAATGATCAGCGGAAAAGATATCAACAGCTGACTAATCACATCCGGAGGTGTGATTACCGCAGATACAATCAGGATCACGATAATGGCGTGTCGGCGATACAGCTTCATTATTTCCGGTGAGAGAAGCCCCGCCTTTGTGAAAAAGTACACAATGACCGGCAACTCAAACATAAAGGCACAGGCCAGGCAAAGCGTGGTTAGTGTCGAGATGTAGGAGGACAAGTCAAACTCATTGACGATAGAAGGATCCACCTGATAGCCGGCCAGGAAGTTGATCGAGATGGGAGCTACCACATAATAGCCAAAGAGCAAGCCCATCGCAAACAGTACCGATACCCAGAACACCGCCCCACGTGAGTTTTGCTGTTCCTGCGGGTATAGGCCAGGCTTCACGAAGCGCCAAATCTCCCAAAAAGCATACGGAAAGGCCAAGGCTAAGCCTAGTACCAGCGATACCATGATGTGCATGGAGAACTGGCCGCTCATTTGCCGGCTTTGTATCGTAAAGCCCAAGTCTTCTATACAGAATGCGCTCGATCCAAAATATTGGCTGACCTTACACATCATCTGGTAGCTTAGAAAGTCGGTACGTGACGGAGCTAAGATGATATCGTGAAACACAAAGCCTTTGGCTAGAAAGGCCGCTGTAGCAAACACCAGGATGGAGGCTACTGACCTTATAATGTGCCACCGCAACTCCTCCAAATGGTCCACAAAGGACATCTCCTGCTGCTGTTCCGCTCCCTCGAGGTGTGGTTGGTCCATTAATGATGGCTTATAAATAAATTTTTAGGATAGAATTAGTAAGCAAAAAGTGGATAGTCTTTCATCCAGCTGTTCACTTCTTTGCGCACAGCCTCAATTTTGCTTTCGTTATCGTTATTGGTAAGCACATCGTCCATAAACTCGACGATGCGAGCCATATCGGCTTCTTTAAGCCACGTGTAGTGATAGCAGCTGTACCTACGCGCATACCGGAGGTCACAAACGGTGACTTATCGTCAAATGGTACCATGTTCTTGTTGATGGTGATGTCTGCCTTTACCAATGTGTTCTCTGCCAACTTACCAGTTATACCTTTCGAGCGCAGGTCGATCAGCATCATGTGGTTGTCTGTGCCACCAGAGATGATGTTATAGCCACGCTCCACGAAAGCAGCTGCCATCGCCTGCGCATTCTGCTGCACTTGCTTAATGTAACCCATATAGTCATCTGACAGGGCCTCGTAGTAAGCAACAGCCTTCGCTGCGATCACGTGCTCCAGCGGGCCGCCTTGCGTTCCCGGGAATACGGCACCGTCCAGCAAAGATGACATCATGCGGGTTTCTCCTTTTGGAGTCTTCAGGCCAAACGGATTTTCAAAGTCTTTGCCCATCATGATCATACCACCTCTTGGTCCACGCAGTGTTTTGTGCGTAGTCGTAGTGATGATGTGGCAGTGCTCAAATGGGTTGTTCAGAAGCCCCTTAGCAATCAAGCCGGAAGGGTGGGAGATATCGGCCAGTAATAGTGCGCCTACCTCATCAGCGGCGGCACGCAGTTTTTTATAATCCCAGTCGCGGCTGTAAGCAGAAGCACCACAGATAATCAGCTTCGGCTTCTCACGACGGGCTGTTTCTACTACTTTGTCAAAATCAATCAGACCAGTCTCCTGCTCCACGCCATAGAAGCTAGGCTGGTACAGTTTACCGGAGAAGTTAACAGGCGAGCCATGAGTCAGGTGACCACCGTGTGATAGGTCAAAGCCCAAAATCTTATCTCCTGGCTGCAGTACTGCCAGCATCACAGCTGAGTTAGCCTGCGCTCCTGAGTGAGGCTGCACGTTTACCCAGGTAGCTCCAAAAAGCTCCTTTGCACGATCGATCGCCAGCTGCTCCGACTGATCCACAATTTCGCAACCGCCATAGTAGCGTTTGCCTGGCAGGCCTTCGGCGTACTTGTTGGTCATCACACTGCCCATCGCCTCCATCACCTGATCCGAAACGAAGTTCTCGGACGCGATCAGTTCGATGCCGTGGGTCTGGCGTGCTTTCTCTTTAGCAATCAGGTCAAATATAGCTGTGTCTTTCTGCATGGCTGCTTTGTTTTTATAATCCTTCAAAATTAAAGCTTGCACCTGAATAAACCAATGTTTCAAAAGTTTATCTACGATGCTGCTCAGGTTACTGGATTTAGAGGCTTTAAATTTATTTAGGCTTTAGGCACCTCCATATGCTTCGATCAGTTTCCTTGTAAAGCAAGAAGGCCCGCCAAATTGGCGAGCCTTCTTTATGGTGGTAATGCTCGGATTACTGCTTCATCAGTTTCACCTGCTCCGTCTTACCGTTAAACTCTGTCATCAGGATATAGATGCCTGTTGGCAGGTTGTTGTTCAGGTTCAGAAGGATCGTATTCTCACCTTCTTCGATGTCGTAGCTAAGGTTCTGAACGGCTGAACCATTCATGTTCACGATACGCACATTCAACTTACCTGCTCTGTCGGCATTGTATACCAGCTTAGAGTCAGCGTTGATTGGGTTCGGATACACTCTTGGGCCAACTGCCAGGTTCACTCCGTTAGAAGATACGGCTACTACTTTGCTGTATTCAAATGTACCATCCAGGTCCACCTGCTTCAGTCTGTAGTAACGTGTTCCGTTGAAGTTGCCTTTGTGGTTGAACTGGTAGTCCTGACGAAGCGCAGTCGTATTCACTTTGCTCTTCACCTGGCCTACTGCCTTAAATTCACCTTTCAGGTCTTCCGTCATCTGCACCTCGAAGTAATCATTGTCAAGCTCAGAAGCAGTTGCCCATGTCAGTTGAACACCGTTGCCTTGCTTCGTAGCATTGAAGGCGATGAGTTCTACTGGGAGAGGGGTTACAGAGTTACCTTCAAGAGTTAATATTGCTTCTGTTGCTCCAAGTGGGGCTCTGTGATACATTTCTGCATAATAATAATCACTCTCTTCAGCCATGAATCGTATCCACAGAGTTTTTGGGTCGATAGTACCATCGGCTTTCACTGTAATTGATGTCGCGAAACCTGTTTCAAAAGTGCTTGCCTCGTTTGACTCAGAAACTTCAAACAATGCTACATCACTTGGATTAGCTCCTTTTGGTCTGATGTTAACCGTCATCGATGTTTCTCCAACCATTAAACCTTCAGCTGTGATAGTGTATTCCTTAGCTGCTGATTGTACGCCTGGCTTCTCCATGAAAACAAGTGAACTAGGAGTAACAATAATCTTCGGCTGGATGATGAATACATTCGTTTCACTTGTCGTGTTCATCATTTGGCCTTCCACTTCAGATCGAATTGTTACTTTTCCAGTATCAGCTCCTTTCGGCACTGTCACTTCCAGCTCACTTTTGCTTATCTCTCTATAGCTGGTTGCCATCGCTCCAACGAAGGAGATAGTACCAATCTCGTTCAGGTTGTAACCATTTATGATAATTCGCTCATTGATTCGGGCTGGTGAAGTTGTAGTAATCTCAGTTCTAGGCTCAAAATGATCGAAACCAACAATTAGCGGGCTGGTTACAACGAAGTTTTCTATAGTCGCTTCACCCGCTTTGTTCACTATTCTTAATTGACCTGTAATCGATTTTGCAGGTATCTTGAAAGTGATTTTTGTGGCATCAAAAAGGTCATAGCTGTCTACTGTAGCTTGAATCTGAGTATTATCATGACCAGTGAAATAAACCAGAATACGTCCATTCGTACCATTAGTAGTAACATCGGCCAGGTTTTCACCAGTTAAAGTTACGGTCGCTCCGTACATTCTAGAGGCAGCTTCAATTCCAGTTACTACTGGCACTTTCACTACTCTGAAATCAGTGATGCTTACGCCTGTTGGATTCGCTGTATTCAGGTTAGTCACAGCTATTCTACCATTGTTGGCCCCTGCAGGCACCTTTACTCTGATCCGGTTACTTGTAGCTCCTGACTCGAAGGCCGCGGCTAAAACTTCCTTGTTGTCGCTCGAGTCATTTGCCTTACCTTGGAAAGTCACTTTTTCCGCTTCGTCAAAGAAACTACCGTTGATTGTTACGATTGCTCCCTCAATGTCAGCTGCAGGCGTAAAGCCTGTAATCATGGGCTGTCCGATAACTGTAAAGTCTGTGCTCTGAGCAGAACCGTTTACAGAAGTAACTGTTATTGGACCTGTAGTCGCATCATTAGGAATCTCAACTACTAACCTGTTGTCTCCTGGTGTTACGATTACAGCTTGATTTGCAGCACCAGTAAATGTTACAACTGGGTTTTGCTCCAAAACTTCACCCCGCTCTACATTCCAGTACTTCACAAAATTGGCACCAGTGATTGTAACAGTTCGCACAGGATTCTGAGCTGTATAATCTCTCTTTTGTAAAAAGTCACTAATGATAGGCTTCAGGATAGTGAAGTTAGCTACACCTGTACCACTGTTAGTTTCAATAATCAGAGCTGCCTGACCACTAGTTGGGTTGTCCTTAGCAACTGGTGCAGTGAATGTAAATGTACCTGCTATTTCTTTTTCTACTAATGTCAAGGTATTGACCACATCCCCATTGTAAGTAATGCTCTTTACACCTATTAGGTTATCAGCTGTTACCGTGATCAACTGATTTGTGTAAGCGGGGTTTGGGTTAATTACGATGTTAGAAGGAGCCAATACTGAAAAACGCATCCCTGCACTAATACCGCTTAATGATCTCACAATTATATCACCGGTGCTCGCATTAGTTGGCAATAGGAAAGAGATTTGAGTATCGGTATAGTTCTCAAGTGTCATTTCCATGCCATTCAATGTTACTATTGGAGCAGCATTTCCATAATCCTTTTCTTCCACATTGTAGTATCTGGTGAAGTCTGTACCTGTCAGGATTACTTTTGTTCTACCAGCATAACCCTGATTGTCAGTTTTACCACCTTCGGTTGCAATAGACACAATAACTGGCTCAATTACGGTGTACTCTTCTTCGCTAGTACCTTCACCAGCAGGAGTAGTTAATGTAATTGTTCCCTTGTTAGCATCAAACGGAGCCTTCACTTTTACAATCTGGAAGCCTGTATCTTCATCTTCAATTACATCCGTTGCAGCGATTGTGATGGCTTTGTTGTTGCCATTGAAAGTCACCTTGGTCAGGTTTCTCAGATACATGCCTCTGATCGTTACCTCTTCGTTTGCATAGCTAGAAGTAGGAGTGAAGGTAATTTGCTCTGGCTTCAATACCGTAAAGATATCTTCACCTGTAGTACCAGTGCCACCTGCAGCTGTAACGCTGATGATACCTGTAGTAGCATTAGTCGGCACCAAAACAGTGAACTGCTTTAATGGATTATCATCAGTAGCATTTGGTGCGTTAGTTACCTCGAGGGTTTCAATATCAGCTTCTGCACCATTGAACTCTACTTTTGTAATATTCTCAAAGTTCAAACCTACGATGGTTACCTCGTCACCACCTAAGCCGCGGTCTGGAGTAAACGAAACGATTACTGGAGCCTGGACCACTTCATATTCTTCTGCTGTTGTTAAGGTTAAATCTCCTGGGAAGTTAATCGTGATAACTCCCGTTACAGCACCATTCGGTACAGTAACTGTAAGTGATTTACCATCTGCAGGACGCTGCTTGATTACAGCCTCAATTAGGTCCTCTACTCCTGCAAAAGTTACTGAAGTAGCACCATTTAACAGATAACCTCTAATTACAACGTCAACGCCTGCTTTACCTTTCTTCTCTGCAAAGTCAGTTATCTCTGGCTTCGTGATTACTTCGAAGGGTTCGGCGCTCGTGTCTGATCCTGCGATATTAGTCACCATTACCGATCCGCTTACGGCACCATTTGGTATGGTTACTTTAATTTCAGTATCTGATACTACAGTAAAGGTAGGTGCAGTAACGTTGTCACTGATTACTTCTTCGTCATCACCCACTACATCAGCTTCGCCCAGGAAAACTATATTGTTTACGCCCCTAAAGTTTTCTCCTTTGATTGTGATTTCTGTACCGGCAACTTCTCTCGCAGGACTGAAGGCATTCTCTTTTGCAATGATTGGTGTCTGAATAACAACAAAATCATTTTCTGATGTATCAAACTTATCTCCAACAGTTACCGTGATCTTAGAAGTCACAGCATTCTCTGGTACGCGTACTTTTATTTCAGTATCTGACTCCTCTTCACCTTCTTCTAAAATTGGCTCTGCTTCAATCGAACCAAAAGCAATTTTAGTAGTACCTGTGAAATTGTAACCTTTGATAGTTACCAAATCTCCAACTATACCTCGTTCAGGGGTGAAGGATGTGATAACCGGAGCAATGATTACTTCAAATACAGGAGTGTTCACACTGCCAACTACGTTTTCAATCTTGATCTCACCTGTCTCAGCGCCTTCAGGAACTGTTACATTGATTTCAGAATCAGAAACAAACACGAAATATGCTTCAACACCAGTTGACACCGGAATTTCATCTCCTTCAGATGGTGTTTCTTCTTCATCTGATCCAGTACCCTCTCCTGAGTCTCCTCCAGTTTCAGGAGCAGATTCAGGTGTACCCAGGAAGGTTACTTTGGTCACGCCTGTGAAGAATTTGCCCCTGATGTTAACGACTCTTCCAACTGGCCCTTCTTCTGGAGTCATGCTGATGAATTCCGGCGCCTGTACAATTACGAAATTGTCTTCGCTTACCGTCGTTCCACCCATTTGGGTTTTTACTGACACTTTTGCTGTTTGTGCGCCTGCAGGTACCGTCACTCTAATCTCTGTACCTGAAGCAAGCACCTCAAAACCGCCAGCGTTATCCTCTGTTTTAGGAGCCACGGCTATTTCTCCAAACTTTACTTCAGTAGTGTTTTCGAAATGCTCTCCTCTGATTGTAATCACATCACCAGCTATACCGTACGTTGGCACTAGCAGTGTAATGATTGGCGCAGGCACGAAAGTGAAGACATCTCGGCTTGTTACCGTTTTATCATCAGCTGTTATTAGCATGATAGGACCAGTAACTGCATTGGCCGGCGCTTTTACGATTAACTCTGTGTCACTTGTGAAAGGAACTACTACCCCATCTTTATCATCTGCTGTTCCTTCAGCACCCAGGAACTTCACAGCAGTTACGCTAGACAGGTTTTTACCATAGATCGTGACTTCGGTATCAACGCCACCAATAATTGGCATAAATTCACGCATTGTACCAGCACCATCTACATCTCTTACTATAAATACAGGCGCATTTACATCAAAGTCATTTATGCTTACATCCGTGCCAGCAGGGCTAACAACAGTTATTTTACCTTTGCTTGCACCTAGAGGCACATTTACTTTTATCAAGTCTGGATTACCAAGGATAATCTCGGTTGGCACCGCAGCTATTCCATTAAATAGTACTTGTGTAGCGCCTCTAAAATAAGTACCTCTTAACGTAATTTCTTCACTGATATCGCCTTTTATAGGTGTGAATTGATCTGTAGCAACTGACGCAAACTTCGGTCCAAGCACAATAAAGTTATTAGTGCTTGTTGCTATACCTGATGGCGTTTCTACAATGATTTTCCTACCATTTACAGCTCCTTCGGGTACTGCGGTAGTAATAGTAGTACCTTCTGAATCTACAGCGATGTTGTCAGTAATATCAATACCACCAATATTCACACGGAATGCATCATTGAACAACAAACCGTTTATCTTCACAGATTGTCCGGGAGCACCTTGATCAGTATGGGTTGTTATGGCAGGTCGCTGCGTTATAGCTAATGCATCGAAAAGCACATATGTCTTCAATACTTCTGTTAGCTCAAATTTAACCTGTGTTGCATTACCTGGTATGATAAGGTTTACTCTGTCTACCTTATCGAACGAAGGAGTTGATTCATTCAGAGTCTTAAAGCTGGCAGCTTCTTCATTAGCATCCTTGCTTAGATAGCTTACTCTAAAATTCGCAGTATAATCACTTGTAGAAGCAGTGGCCTTTACACTATAGCTCAATCTATATTTTGTTTCCAAATCGGTATCTATATTTTGAAGATTTATCAAAATAGATGCATTTGTAGATCTAAACTGAGCAGAACCGTTGCTTGTACTCGGAGTTAATTCAGCTCCGTCAGCATTAAGTCCTGTTACAGACCAACCTGTTCCATCATAGTTTCGCCAAGGACCATGATGGTCAATAGGAAGTGTGGCCTGTGCCACCACTGTGGAAGCCAGACCCAGCATAATCACGAACTGCAGGAGCAGTGAACGTATAAGCCGGTCTAAAGGGGGAGTGTAGATTTGCGCCATAGCTAAAAGTTAAGAGTTAATAAATTTTTGTGCAGTTTTAATGCTAAGTTAATTATCACAAAATAAGATAATTTATCTTTTACAATTGCAATATTAACCCCTGTTTTTTTGTCTGATTTTAACTCTTCACCTCTGACTCGCGTTTTTAGCGCATTTAAAGCTATTTTTGAAATGTGCCTTGATTAAGTTATTTGAAAACTTTTCAAGTTTATTTTTTCTCTATTGAATTAAAAGATGTTATATCTTAACTTTTCATTGTTTGCATTAAAATATTATATATAGTATTTGCGTATTATTTAATTTCTAGCTGGAATACAATCTCCGTACTTTTATCGTCTTGAATTTGGTGCAATTACTTATCTAAAGCATTTCAAAATATTAGTTTAAATCAATATAATCATGCATTAATTCAATCATGCAATATTTTGCGGTTTTTAAATAAAATGTCGCAACACAATGCATAAAGAAGCCTTTCAGGTTCCTTTGCTAATAATCAGATTTTACATACAAAATCAGCTATCTGAGAAATTATGCATGCAAAACACTTGTTATATCATGTAATAATTGGAAATTATAGTTTACACTAGACATCTGATTAGGTGATTGTTATAGCGCTACAAAAACCATTTTATGACTTCTCCAAATCACTTACCGTCTCAAAGGAATTTCTTTAAACTCTATTATCACAAATAAAAAGGGACTGCAGAAACCTGCAGCCCCTTCTCTTTATGTAATGTAATAACTTCCTATCGCTTCATCAGTTTGAAGGTATGCTTCATGTCATTGTCAAGCACATGGAGTATATACATGCCTTTCGTTTTTACACTCGCCATATCTACACTAATTGAATTTCCTGCAGTCTCCTCCATACGCTGCTGCAGTACCTTGCCCATCGCATCGAGTAAAACTACCTGCACTGTACGGGCCTCAGAGCCATTCAGCGTTACAACCACCACATCATCAAATGGGTTTGGATATGCTGAAACATTAGCGCTATACCCATCAAGCGCTACAGCTTTAATAGGTGAATAGGAGCTGGTGCCATCGAAGTCTACCTGCTTTAATCTATAGTAGCGTGTACCTGATACAGCTTTGGTATCAATGTAATTATAATATTGTTTCGAAGATGTAGTCCCTAGCTTGCTTTCTACAAAACCAATTACTGTAAAGTCTATTGCGTTGGCAGATACTTGTACTTCAAAACCTTTGTTGTCCAGTTCAGAAGCTGTTACCCAAGTAAGGTTTACACCTTTAGTATGACGTTGTGCTTTGAAGGAAATGAGTTCTACGGGGAGAGGTATAATCTGATCATTCCCTATAAAGAACGTATTTGTCGCACTTATACCTGTTATGCAATTAGCTCCTGGATTCATTACTTGAATCTCTACTCTAACACCATTTAAATCTCCTGGCATAGATTCAAAAGTGAATGTCCTAGATGTTGTTGAGGGAGTCACAATCCATTCGCTGGAGTTCGTTCTACGGTATGACCAAACTAAATCCACAATCAAATCGTCATCAATATTTGATGTGAACCCATAAGTCTCAGGACGTCCTATCACTGGATTAACGGGTTCAACAAGATCTCCTGTCGCTACATTATTATTGGATGCTTGGACAGCAAGTTCTGATGTATAGCTATTACAAGGATTTGATACAGTTACTCTAAGTGTCCCTCTATAAGCTCCATTGGGATAAGTGACTCTTACTTGATTTGTAGTTGCATTAGCTAAAGTTGCAACGGGCATAGGCGCAGATCCATCTGCAGGCGCAGGCACTATTGTCCAAGCATATGTGGCCCCCGTTACACTAGGCACACTATATGTTTCAATTCTTCCTTGACAAACTGTTTGGTTTCCTGCTATAGAATTTGGCTGATTTAAGGAGAAAGTATTGACTACAGCAGTAATTCTTGATGCACTCTCGCAACCAGATGCAATATTTATCCTACTTACAGTATATACTGTACTTACAGATGGTGCAGCAATCACAAGATTTGCAGCTCGACCAATGAAAGTTGTTTCTTCATTAACTGTAGCATACCAATTATAACTTTCACCCAAATTTGCTCCCGTTGCCCTTAACGTAAGTTGATTGCCACATATAGCACCGGTGGCCCCTGTAGGTGCTCCTATATTTCCTCTATCAACTCTGAAATATTTTGGTTTACTCTCACATCCTGTTCCGACAATTCTAGCAGCATATAATCCCTCTTCAGAATTTGCTTTTCTTGATAGGGTAGAACTAGAAATTGGTTGATTATTAGAGGTATTCAATTGTACTAGTGTTGTATCCGTACCTGATATGGTTACACTGTACCATCTATAGTCTCCATCACTACCACCACTTGCTGTATAAATATTTGTCTCATTTCCATTACTATCACATGAGCCCGTAGTCATTACTACATTTGGAGTTGGCAACCCTCCTACGGTTGCAGTTACACGTACTCTACTACTTTCGCACTTTGTTTCACTACTGTATATCGACACATAATAGTCTGTAGTCTGAGGAAGTGATGGTGTTGTATATTGGGCTCCATTTTCATTAAGAATTGCAGTTCCTCCGCTAGCTTGGGTATACCATCGATATATTTCTATTCCATTCTCTGCACCAGATGCCGTTAAGGTTATTGGCACGTTAATAGAGCAACTTCCTTTTGATACTGCTTGTGGTGCAGTGGGAGTACAAGTCTCACTTATTGTTAACCTATCAAAGTATAACTCAGATTGATTACCACCACTTGTTGACAACCTTATCGCAAGATATTGACTGTCAAACTCATCAAGTGCCTTAAACGTTATAGTATGGGCAGCCATGCTCGTTGATGCATTTTTAAGTATTACACCACTACCAAGTACTGAAGCACTACTTGAGCTCCAGTCTATTTCTGATACATTATTCGTATTTGCCGAATTTGCTCTTAAAATAGAAATATTTCCATCACCTCCTTGCTGATGGTTTACTGCACGAGCATTAAATGAAACAGTATATGTAAATCCTTTTTTAATTTTGAATGTTCTACCACTAATAGCAATATAGCCATTATAGGCTTTATTTCCAGTTGCAGTATAAGCCCTTATCCGATTTGATGCTAATTCAATTTGACCAGAAACTGTCTGTATATGGATATTATCCAAGTTATTAAATTCATTTCTTGGATAAATTGTAGTATTCTGCCCAAAACTCTCCCCACTCACCAGCAGGAAAAAGCCTAGCAACAGTAACATAAAAAATTTACTCACCATCGCTGTTCCCAAAGCGTTGGCAGTTGACCGCTGGGTGATGGCGGCGGTTGGATTGTAGATGTGTTTCATAAAAAACTCAAAAAAATTAGAAGATTCTGGTTGGTTAGCGGCTTGATTATTGCCGAAGTATGGGCATAGCAATTCCACCTATACTTTTTACAGTATTTTTTAGAACTCTAGACTTAGAGATCTAACGAGATAGGTATATTTTAACTAGCCATAAGGCAGTATTTGACATACCAACTTATAGAATCACTTTTTACCTATTAAAATATTCGGAAGAATTATTTTGCCTTGAAATATCTAAGTCTAAATCATTATT
>NZ_AKIS01000057.1:0-13581 GCF_000277005.1 Pontibacter sp. BAB1700
TTACTCTTATTACCGTGCTAGCAATTTGCTTATCCTAGAAAAAAGTCTATTCTACTAATTGTATCAGGGGTTATGGCTTTCCCCTATAGGAGATAGTGAGAAACGGCAACAGGAAACAAGAATGGTTGTGCCAACAAGAACCGCTTTACTTAACGTACCTAAATGCGTGTGTCGCCTCAGCTATAACCATGTTGCAGCCAAAAAGCACACCCCAGTTGACATACCGACAGCGCTATCACCGACCCACATCCATGTAGGGCTGCCAATTCACGATCAATACCTTCTCCTCAGGCAGGAGCATATATCCATAGTCATAGCAGAGATGGTAAGTGTTTCCCTTCTGGGTGCGATAAACCTGTGTCAGGTATCGGAAATCAAAGCCTGCCAGCTCCAGGTACTGGCGTGGGAGGGTGGTCTTACCCTGCGGACTGAGTTGCTTGAGGATGCTGCGGTTCTTTCTTAGCGCGGCATTAGTTTGGAGAATCCTGCGTTCGTGTTGGTTCTGTAGTTTGACTGTGTTGTTGGCCAGGTGGCGGCAGGAGTAGAGCAGTAGCGCTTATCGCTTCTGCCCACGATGGCTGTTCCGCACTGAGTGCATGTTCTGGCTTGGCTCATAACTTACCCGCGTTTGTACTCGCGTATATCCGTGTATACTCGCGTAATAACACGGCTACGGTTTAGAAAGGTTTTACTTTTGCCTTCAGTAACTATCTCATTTGCCATGGCTTATCCCGATCAAAAACCTATTTTGTACCTGAACCCGCTGGAGCACGCGGGCAAAGCTATTATCCGCATCTGGCACAAGCCCAACCCCTTCCTCTCCAAACGACTGAAGGAGGCTGGTTGGATCAAGTACAGCAGGACCTACAAGTGCTTTGTGATGCACCGCAGCAGCCAGGCCATCGAGATGACACACCAGCACTTCCAGGGGCTGGCCAAAGTTGATACACGGTATTTATATAGGCCCAGGCGCCTGCGCCCGGCGGAAGGAGCCGTTATACTGCAGCAGGACAGGCATGTGGCAGAACCACTGGAAAAGGCGCCTGCACGTCCCGTCGTGCGCCTGCAGCCCCTGGAACACCAGGGCAGGCCGTATGTACAGCTCAGTTATCTTTACAACAAGGAAATCTATACCTGCCTGAAGCAAAGCAAAGTGGCCAGGTGGCTGCAAGACATGCAGTGCTTTGCCATCAGCACCGAAAGCAATAGTCTCCACAGGCTTCTATCGGAGCTGGAGGGGGTAGCCCAGGTGTGGCTGGCGCAGACCATGCAGGTAAAGGACATGGCCCTGCAGGCCCGGCTCTGGGAACAATGCTACCTAAAGGACGACGGCTATATTGCCTGCCCGCTTCCCTACGTGGAGAAGCTGTTTCTGCTGAATTACAGCCTCAGTACCATCCGCACCTATCACAGCCTGCTCCTGCGCTTTCTGAACGCGCACAAGGCCAGCGGGCTGGAGGGCATACACGCCTTTTCAGAAGAGGCCATTAACCACTACCACCGCCAGATGGTGCAGGCCGGCACCTATTCCGTGTCGTTTGTGAACCAGTCGATCAACGCGGTGAAGTTCTACTACCAGCGCGTGCTGCTGCGGCACGAGGTGCAGCTGGGCCAGGTGGAGCGGCCCGAAAAGCCTGAACGCCTGCCCCAGGTACTCAGTAAGCAGGACGTGCTGAAAATCCTCTCCGTGACCGAGAACCTCAAGCACCGCTGCATGCTGCAGCTGCTATACGCGGGAGGCCTGCGCATTGGCGAGGTGATCAAACTGAAGCTGACGGACGTGCAGTCAGAACGTAACCTGCTGCTGATCCGTGGGGGCAAAGGCAAAAAAGACCGCACCACGCTGCTCTCCCAAAAGCTGCTTGAAAGTCTTCGGGCCTATTACAAACAGTACAGGCCTAAGGTGTGGCTCTTTGAGGGGCAGACGGGCGGGCAATATACGGTGGAGAGCATCCGCAGCGTGTTTAGAGCCAGCAAGGAGAAGGCGGGCGTGAAAGCACCCGCCACGCCACATACCCTGCGCCATTCTTTTGCCACTCACCTGCTGGAGCAAGGAACAGATTTAAGGTATATCCAGGTGCTGCTGGGACATCGGAGCAGCAAGACCACCGAGATCTACACCCACATCACCACCCATGCGCTGGATAAAATTGTCAGCCCGTTGGATAATCTCTAGCAATCACCTATATTAGCTTAACGATATAGACTCATGCGCACCACAGCCACAAGTAACAGATCCAGCAAGCAAATGAGCGCGAATGCGCGCTGTAGCAACTGCGCACATAGTGCAGATAAGCGTATGTTGTCGTATATACTATAGTTAAATCCGTCATTGGGATTATTTTCAAATTTTAAAATGGCGAAGCTTTCAGGCTTTACCGGCGGGGAGGAATCACAGGCTATAAAAAAGGGAATGCCTGCAGAAGAGCCAAAGGCATAAATGGAGTTTAGGCCGGCAAGTCTTGCGGCGGCGTTGCCGGGAGAAAGCCAGCGCTTTCGGACGGGGGCGTCCCATGCAAGACTTTGAGGGGCGAAGTTAGCCTTGGGAAAGGACAAAGTCAAGTGAGCCAACTTCGGACAGGTGGCTCTTGTGCAGGCATTTAAGCTAATAAAAGAAGCCAGTGATGAAATGTCTAAAAAAAGCCTGCCGCCCCGGACCACATTGCCGATACCCGTATCAACAGTATGGCCCGTGGCTAAAGCCGCCATTTAGAAGGAGAAAATAACCCAACGAGCAGCTTGTTTTTCCCTCAATAAAAATAGAAATTCCACACAGTAACTACAAAAAAAGGAAAAACAAGCACGGATAACTACCCGAAGAAGACATCAATCCCTACAAAACCAACAGGACGTCTCCTTCCAATGATTGTTGGCAGGTATAAGAATTAATAGAATGATTCAACTAAACGACCCAAAATGGAAAGAGCTTGAAGGTGGATATAGAACACCTTATGACGCTTCCATTGCTCTAAGAAGATTGGAAGAGACAAATAGCTCAGAAGAAGTTGATGATATACTTGTAGAGCTTTGGGACGAGCTTCACCATCAAGGAGATGTTGGCTTAGCGTCCTATTTTGCTGTACCACATCTTATCAGAATAGCCAGAGAGAAAGGTATGGTTAATTCAAGTTTACTAGGACTGATAGCCGTCATTGAAGTTCAAAGGCATAAGGAGAATCCACAACTACCTAAAGAACTCCAAGAAGATTACCTTAATTCATTAAAGGCTATACCTGAACTTATAGAGAACTGTAAAAACAAAGATTGGGACTTAGCATTTACAGCAGCGGCTTTGTCTGCTTTAGCAGCATCAAAAGGACAAATAAAAGTGGCTCAAGCTGTCCTGAATTTTGACGATGAAGACGTGCTGGATGAATTTCTGGAAGCTTACTAAAAATTAAATCTGCCAACACAGCACAGGCACCATGTTCGGCTAATGCCTCACCCGTTGCCTGTCCGAGACCGTTGCACGACATTTCAAGAAGAGTAAGATGATACAATTAATTCAAAAAAGTTGGGCTTCTAAAAAAGAAGTTACCATTGAGGATGATGGTTTGCTCATAAAAACAAAGGATATTAGGGAAGACCTTGAGTACAGAATCAGGTTTGAAGAACTTGGTTTTGATATAATCAAAAAGAGGGTTAAATCAGCAAACATTCCTTTTTACATCTTTTTAGTATTCGACTTACTTTACATTGGACTGATAATAAGTTCTATCATCGATAAAGAGCCATTTTCGCAGCAACTGTTTTGGGTTGGAGCTTTGGGATTCTTTTCAATTATGACTGTTATGTCTTTTTATAGTAGAAACAAAGATGTTATCTACTTGACGGGTGGTCAAAAGGCTTTGGAATTATTAGCAGTGAAGCCCGATAAAGAATCAGTATCCTCTTTCATCGAGGCGATTCACAATGCTATGCGACTTCATTATAAAAATAAATACACAAGTTTTGACACAGATACACCTTACGAGGTAAAGCAAGGTCACCTAAGCTGGCTCAAAGAAATCAAAGCTATTAATAGTACTGAGTATGAAGAACTATTAAAAGAATCAAAGACAGAGAATATAATCGGTTATAAAAGGCCTAACTGGGATGAATAAAAGCGACGTGCAACAAAGTTTATACACTATGCTTCGGCTGATGGCCTCTCACAAGGTATACACGAGACGTTACCTGCCAAAAATACTATTTATAAAAAGATAACAATCTTACTCCACTCAACCCCAACTCCCTTGGAAGGACTCTTTATCACCGCCATCGACCTCACCGGAACTTTCGCCTTTGCCATAAGCGGCATCAGGCTGGCTTCGGGTAAGAACATCGACTGGTTCGGGGCGTACATCATCGGTTTGGTCACAGCTATTGGCGGAGGCACCACCCGTGATTTGCTGCTGGGTGTGACGCCTTTCTGGATGCTGGACGGTATGTATTTCCTCACAACTGGCATCGCCCTTTTGGCGGCTTTGCTGTTTCAAGACAGAATTTTCAGACTGGCAGGAACCCTGTTTCTCTTCGACGCCATCGGACTGGGGTTGTTCACGGTGGTGGGCATCAGCAAAAGCCTGGATGCGCAACTGCCGTTCTGGGTGGCGATCGTAATGGGCACCATCACAGGCTCTGTTGGAGGTTTGATCCGGGATGTGCTGTTAAACGAAGTGCCGCTTTTACTGCGTCGAAACATCTATGCGCTGGCCTGTGTGGCGGGTGGACTTGTTTATTTCCTGTGCACTCAGCTCAACCTTTCCACGAGCGTAACTGAACTGATGGCTGCATCGGTTGTGATACTGGTGCGTGTAGTAGCCGAGAAGTTTAAGATCCATTTGCCGGTGATGAGCCCTGTAAAAGACGAGGACAGAAACGAACCCGATAAACCTTAATACCAAGCATGTCCCTTACTATTCGCCCCATTCAGCCATCCGACAATGCGCTGCTGGCCACTTTGATCCGAAAGGTTTTCCGTGAGTTTAAGATCGACAAGCCCGGCACGGTGTATACTGACCCGACCACCGACGCCTTGTACGAACTGTTTCAGCAACCCGGCAGCGCCTACTTTGTGGCAGAAGAAAATGGCGTCATCATCGGTGGCTGCGGCGTATACCCTACCGAGGGCCTGCCAGCGGGCTGTGCCGAGCTGGTGAAGTTTTACCTCGCCGCCGAAGCCAGAGGGAAGGGCATTGGTAACCGACTCATGCAGCAAAGTATAGCAGCCGCACGGGAGCTTGGCTATACCCAGCTATACCTGGAATCTTTCCCCTAACTGGCCAAAGCCGTATCTATGTATGAGAAAGCAGGCTTCAGGCCCATCGCACATGCCTTGGGTAACTCGGGCCACTACGCCTGCAACATCTGGATGCTGAAAGACCTATGAACGTAGAACAAGCCTACAACAGTTGGGCCGCGCAGTACGACACCAACAAGAACCGAACCCGCGATCTGGAGGCCGTGGGCTTACGGGCTACACTGGCTGATGTGCTCTTTGAGGCATGCCTTGAAATAGGCTGCGGCACAGGCAAAAATACGGAGTGGCTGGTGCGCAAGGCCATGCACGTTACGGCAGTGGATCTATCCTCTGAAATGCTGGAACGGGCCCGAAAGAAAGTGAGCTCCAACAAGGTTGTGTTCCAACAAGCCGATATCACTCAGCCCTGGCAATTCGCCACGCAGGTATACGACCTTGTTACTTTCAGCCTTGTGCTGGAACATATCTTAAAACTGGATTTTATCTTCGAGCAAACGGCAGCTGCCCTTAAGCCTGGAGGCTATGTCTACATCGGCGAACTGCATCCTTTCAAGCAATACACCGGCACCAGGGCCCGCTTCGGCACAGATGAAGGGCGGCAGGAGGTGGCATGCTATACCCACCACATATCGGAGTTTACGCAGATCGCAAAAAAGCATGGCTTGAAGCTGATCGATCTGAACGAATATTTTGACGACGGCGACCGCACAGGTATACCACGTATCCTGACTCTCCTTTTGCAGAAGGTATAGAAAACCCTACTTTTATACACTCAGAACCTGTCATCGATACATGAAAATACTTTTAGCCATAGGAGCAGGGAGTTTTATTGGGGGCATACTACGCTACCTGCTCACCCTGTTTGTTCAAACCCGTGCTACCATTGCTTTTCCGTTTGGGACCCTGGCCGTAAACCTGGTTGGCTGCTTTTTGATGGGATTACTCTTTGCGCTGCTTTCCAAAAGCTCGGTGGGTCCTGAGTGGCGCCTTTTCCTGGTGACTGGCGTGTTGGGTGGTTTTACTACTTTCTCCGCTTTTTCACTGGAGTCTGTTCACATGCTGCAGGCAGCGCAGTACGGGCATGCGATAGCGTATATTCTGGCAAGTGTGCTACTGGGATTGCTGGCTACCTTTGCAGGTATAGGCCTGGTCAAGTTGTTGTAGCAGACTAACCTAGCAGGCCTTCCATACTTCTGAAGACCGATACCATCGCCGTTCCTCTTTCCGACAGGGTATACTCGATATGCAGTGGCTTTTCCTGTACCACGGTTTTCACCAGAATATCCGCTTCCTCCATTTCTTTCAGTGCCGTAGCCACCGACTGCTTGTTAGAGCCTGGCAGCTGGCGCAGCAGCCTGTTAAAGCGCACCGGCTCATCCAGAGCCAGTCTGAAAATCTGTGGCTTCCACTTACCCGACAACTGCTTTAAAATGTTTTCGGCAGGGCAGCTCGCCTCCTCCTGTGGTAAATTGTTGGTAGTCATGTTTTCTTGACTAATTGACTCTTCTGAATTATAGGCTGACCTTTGTAAAGGTAGTTAAATCAGGACTGGTAGATAAGGCTAACAGGCCTGCATTTACAAAGTTTAACGAAAATGGATAGACCATGGAGACAAAACCGATGCATTGTGATATAGAAACCGGCATTTGTGAAATTCCGGTGACACGAGAAAACTCAGAAGATACAAATATTGCGGCGACCAGGAAACCGATCAAACTGCTGTACTTCACCGACCCGATCTGCTCCTCGTGCTGGGGCATCGATCCGCAACTGAAGAAAATGGCACTGGAATATGGGGCCTACTTTGAAGTAGAGTACCGCATGGGAGGTTTGTTGCAGAGTTGGGAAACCTACGGCGGTCGCGACGTGAACGGACCGAAGAGTGTAGCCAGACACTGGGAAGAAGCCGGTGCTCACTATGAAATGCCTATAGACGGTGACCTGTGGCTGGAAGACCCGCTGCCATCGTCTTATCCACCTTCCATCGCCTTCAAAGCGGCCCAACTGCAAAGTCAAGAAAAAGCCGGCAAGTTTTTAAGAAGAATTAAGGAGATGGTTTTTCTGGAAAAGAAGAACATCGCCCGATGGGAAAACCTGGTGCTTGCAGCTGAGCAAGCTGGTCTGAATGTGGTGCAGTTTAAAGCTGATTCTGAGGGCAAGGCAGTCGCGCTGTTTCAAAAGGATCTGGCGCTGGCGCGTCAGCTGGGGGTGAGAGGCTTTCCAACCATCTTTGTGACTGATGCAGAGGACAACCGCATTCTGGTGTACGGCTCCCGCCCTTACGAGTACTACGAACAGGCGTTGCTTCAGCTACATCCCAAAGCAAAAAAGCAGGAATACGATAAGGTCTATACCTCACTCTTTGGTAAGTATAGCACCCTTACAACCAGGGAGTATGCCGTGGTCGCAGGTATGAAAACTACGGAGGCTGAAGCACATCTGCAGGAGCTACACGCAGCAGGCAAGATCGGGAAGTACGCTTCTAAGAATGGCGCTTTGTGGATGAAACTGTAAGCTGGTTTTGTCCAGGTATGAACCCCACAGCCCTGGCACTTGCCGGGGCTTCGTGTTTTACTAGAGTAGGTATACCTTCACTACTTAGGCCGTTCCAGCAAAAGGTATAGCCCTGCCTGTTCGTTTTCCGTAAACCCCATACCTGCCCCGGCAGGTATAAACTCACCTTAGTATGACAGAAAAAGAGCAAAACGAGATAAAAGTCGTGGTTTTCGACCTGAACGGCACCTTCTATAACAAGAGCTCCAAAGAAGAGTTCTTCAAGTTCATCAGCAAGAAGAAGCCGCACAAACTGGCCTATTATTTCCAGATGATCTATTACAAAGTGCTTCTCAAGCTGCACCAGATCCGGATGACGGAGTTCAAAGAAAACTTCTTCAACTACCTCGACAATATCCCTCCCAAACAGGTAGAGCAGTACGCCCGTGAGTTCTGGCAACAAGAGTTTCCCGACGAGTTCAATGAAGAGATAAAAGCCAAACTGGACAGGTACAAGAAGGAAGGTATTCAGGTCATCTGCGCCACCGGAGCATTGGAGGTATACGTGAAGCCATTGTTCGAGCTATACCCGGTTGATCTTTTCTTCGGAACACAAACCAGGTATAACGGAGAAACCTATATAGTGGAGGGGAAAGCCTGCAAGGACGAAGAAAAGATCAAGCGACTGGATAAGCACTTCAATGGGAAGCCTTACAGAATTGTGGAAGCCTATTCCGATAATAAAGAAAATATACTGGACGAGGCTGATCGGGCCTGGCTTGTGAAAGATGATGGAAAACTTGTGCGCCTTTGACCTGCTCCAAAACAAAAAGCCCCGGCTACTGCCAGGGCTTTTCTATAATCAGGTTATTTAAAGCTTAGTGCTTTGCAAGGTAGTTAGATACGCCTTCTTTTGTAGCGCTCATGGCTTCTTTGCCTTCAGACCAGTTGGCTGGGCAAACTTCACCTTTCTGCTCAAAATACTGCAGGGCATCTACCATACGCAGGGCCTCGTCGATAGAACGGCCAAGCGGAAGGTCGTTTACCACCTGGTGACGAACAACACCTTCTTTGTCGATCAGGAACAGACCGCGGTAAGCAACCGGCTCGCCTACGAAGATAGCTTCGCCTTCTTCGTTGTAGTCGTAGTGACCAGCCAGCACGTCGAAGTTCTGAGCGATCGTCTTAGCAGCGTCAGCTACCAGCGGGTACTCAACACCCTCGATACCACCCTGGTTGCGTGGTGTGTTCAACCATGCGAAGTGTGAAAAATGCGTGTCGGTAGAGCAACCAACTACGGCTACGTTCTTACGCTCGAACTCTTCCATTCTGTCCTGGAACGCGATGATCTCGGTAGGGCAAACGAAAGTGAAGTCCATTGGGTAGAAATAGAAAACAACGTGCTTCTTACCGATGTACTGGTCAAGAGAGAAGTCTTCTACGAACTCGCCGTTAACTACTGCTGTAGCTTTGAAAGAAGGTGCTTTTTTACCTACTAATACTGCCATTTTGTTTTGTTTTATTGGGTTTTGAAATAATCTATTTAGGTACTCGTGTAATGCTTATCTTTTTGTCGGGTTCCACCTTACAGCCTGTCAGCTGCACCGAAAAACCTTTGATTTCGAAGTTCTCCAGCTTTCGCTCACTGAAGAATTTGAGCAGTAACTGTTCTAACTCCTCATCCTCAAAATCGACTATCTCCTTGGTCTTGCTGCAGTAGATGTGGCTGTGCGTCATCGTATTGGAGTCGTAACGCTTGCTGCCCTGTTCTGACACCACCCGTCGCAACATACCTGTTTCGGTAAAGGTGTCCAGTGTTTTATAAACCGTGCCCAGCGAGATTGTCGGGTTAGCCGGTCGTAGCCGCTGAAAAATATCCTCTGCCGTCGGATGTGACCCGTGCAACTCTGTTACCGCTTCGAGCACAACAATGCGCTGGTGCGTGGCCTTCAGGCCGCACTCAATCAGGCTTTGTCGTATTTCGTCTCGGGTCAGGTGTTGCATACTGCAGATAAGAATGATTCTTAACTAGGAATAGTTCCGCAAAGGTATAGCTTCTCTTTAAGAATTAAAAGTGAACAGTTAAAAGTTGTTTGTGAATGGGGGAACTTTGAGAGTTAAAGAAGTTTGGGAGTTGAGGAGTTTGAGAATTGCATGAGTGTTAATTATCAGGTACTTGTAGGTACAGGTCGCGACTGTCCGAATCGTGTGCTGGCTATACCTGTTGTGCCCTCGCTCGCGTCCCGCGAGTGTGAGCTGTATAGCGGACTCTGCTACTGGTGTTTGTACCGCCGGTACGCCACTAAATCACTCATCCTTCCAGGACGCGAGCGAGGGCAATGAAATTTTCATTTCGAACGCAGTGAGAAATCTGAAGTGTACCGATGCTTTATCAGATTTCTCACTGCGTTCGAAATGACAAGTGGAGTTTAGATCCTAAACTCTCAAACTTCTAAACTCCTAAACTTAAATTACCGTCCCTTAAACTCGGGCTTGCGCTTCTCTACAAAAGCGTTCATGCCTTCGGTTTGATCTTCGGAGGCAAAGCAGAGGTAAAAGTTCTTGCGCTCGAAGTGCAGACCTTCGTCGAGGTTGGTTTCAAAAGAGCGGTTCACGGATTCCTTAGCCAGCTTAGCGGCTACCGGCGACATCTGGGCAACTTCTCCGGCTAGTTTAAAGGCTTCTTCCAGGTATAGCTCCACCGGCACCACACGGTTGATTAAGCCATGCTTCTCAGCTTCGTCGGCACTCATGAACTTGCCGGTCAGTACCATTTCCATGGCTTTGGCTTTGCCGATGGCTTTGGTCAGACGCTGTGTGCCGCCTGCACCTGGCATTACGCCGATCTTAATTTCCGGCTGACCGAACTGCGCTGTTTCCGAAGCCACGATCATGTCGCAGGTCATGGCCAGTTCGCAGCCACCACCCAGTGCAAAACCGGATACTGCCGCAATGATGGGTTTCTTGGTTTTGCGAATCTGATCCCAGGTGGAGAACTGGTCGATGTTGAGCATGTCGATCGCCGTTTTACCAGCCATCTGCTTGATGTCAGCGCCGGCGGCAAAAGCACGTTCGTTTCCTGTAATGATGATGGCACGCACGTCGTCGTTATCGTCCAGTTCTTTCAGGGCATCGCGCAGTTCGCCCATCAGTTGCAGGTTCAGGGCATTGAGTTCTTTGGGGCGGTTCAGCTGGATAAGGGCCACGTGTGGACGGGCCTGGGGGGTAACAAGTATAAATTCCATAGTTTAGTCGTATTAGTTTCGGACTAAGTTACGGCTTTTAAGGAAATCGGGAAAAGGGCAGGGAGAAGTTACCTGCACACTACCTGGAACGTCGTACGGGTGCGCTGTTCTAACAGTACCTCCTTGCCTTTGGTAATTTCCTGTATACTATCGTTGTCGTAATTCTTGACCGTAAAGAGCTGCAGCCCGATGTTATAATGGATCGTGAATTGATCTTTCAATGTGTCCAAAAGCTTCTGCAGACGCTCTTCGTTATAATCAGTACAGATTGAAAACGAAATGGCCGAGTTCTGCATCAGGTTGATCTTGAGGCGCAGCTCCGAAAGGGCATTGAAAATAGTGCCCAGGTTTTTCTCGCTGATAAAAGTAAAATCCTTGGCGCTGAACGACACAAGGCACTGGTCGTCTTTCACAATAAATGCCGGAGCCAGTTTCTCGAAACGGCAATCGCAGATCTTGGTACCTTCCGCTGTGGGGTCCAGAAAAGACTTCACGTAAAGCGGGATTGACTTATTGGCCAGTGGCTTGATCGTCTTCGGGTGAATCACGGAAGCACCGTAGTATGCCATTTCGACTGTCTCCTGGTAGTCCAACTCGCGGTAGCGCACGGTATTCGCAAAGCGCTTTGGATCAGCGTTGAGTAGACCGGCTACGTCTTTCCAGATATAAAGTCCTGCTGCATCGAGGCAGTAAGCAAAGATAGCACCGCTGAAGTCGGATCCCTCGCGGCCAAGGGTAGTGGTGAGGCCGTTGTTGGTGCCGCCCAGGAAGCCCTGCGTCACGATAATTTGTTGCGCCAGTATACCTGGCAAATCACGCTTGATCACGCGCTCCGTCCAAGGCCAGTCCACGCGGGCTTCACGCCAGGTGTTGTCTGTCTGAATATATTTCCGGCTGTCCACCCAGGTGCTGGCTATACCTTGTTCCTGCAAAAAATAATGTACTATAACAGAAGATATTAGCTCGCCAAAACTCACTACCTGGTCATAGCCTTTGTCGTAATCAGAGGCTGACTGGCCTTTGGCAGACTGCAGTACCTGCTGCAATTGAGCGAACAGATGTTCGAGTCGTTCGTATACAGGTGTTCCCGGTTCGGAAAAAGCTCATGAACAATAGATAGATGGTATTGGCGGCTCTGGTGCAGCGCGTCATGGAAGTCCTGCCCCGCAGCGGCCAGGCCATATACCTGTTCCAGGGCATTGGTCGTTTTGCCCATAGCGGACACGACCAGAAGCAGTTCTTTTTCGCCGCCCTGCGCAGATACAATGTGAGCCAGATTTTGCAGTGCAACGGCATCTTTTACAGAAGCGCCACCAAACTTAAATACTTTCATCAATTGAGACTATTGCTGCGTAAATGTAAGTATCCTTCGGTTATGTTTCAAAATATCATATTTTTGTAGCTATATATTTAAATTTCACCATAATGAATGACAAACTAGCGCTTCCTGTCGGCACCACGCTTGACAGGTTTATCATGAGAAAGCAGGAGGACTTCCCTTTTGCGACCGGAGAACTTTCGCAGTTGCTACGCGACATCGCCCTGGCAGCCAAGATTGTGAACCGTGAAATTAACCGTGCCGGCCTGATCGATGTGACAGGTGCCTACGGTCAGCAGAATGTGCAGGGAGAAGAACAACAGAAACTCGACGTGATCGCCAACATCCGCTTCATACGCGCCCTTCGTAACGGAGGCGAGGTGTGTGCGATCATTTCAGAAGAAGAGGACGAAATCATTCATACAGGCAACCTCAAAGGCAAGTATATTGTGGCCATCGACCCGTTGGACGGCTCTTCCAACATCGACGTGAACGTGTCTATCGGTACCATCTTCTCGATTTACCGCCGTGTGTCTGAGGTAGGCACAGAAGGTACAATGGAAGACTGCATGCAGAACGGCACACACCAGATCGCAGCTGGCTATGTAGTGTATGGCTCGTCTACGATGCTGGTATACACGACAGGTCATGGCGTGAACGGCTTTACGTATGAGCCATCGTTGGGTGAGTTTTTCCTGTCGCACCCAAACATGTGCACCCCAAAAACAGGCACGATCTACTCTTGCAACGAGGGTGGCTACAACAGCTTTCCGGAAGGCATCAAAAACTACCTGAGCTATTGCAAAGAAAATGGTTATTCAGGCCGCTACATCGGTTCGCTGGTGTCTGACTTCCACCGTAACCTGATCAAGGGCGGAGTATACATTTATCCTTCTACAGCAAAAGCGCCTAATGGCAAGTTACGCCTGCTGTACGAGTGCAACGCCCTGGCTTTCATTGCAGAGCAGGCAGGTGGCAAAGCTTCTAACGGTAAAGGCCGCATCATGGAGATGGAGCCAACTGAGCTGCACCAGCGCTCTCCACTGATCATCGGATCTGCCGAAATGGTGGACAAGGTGGAGGAGTTTATGAAAGCGGAGGTAAAAAAAACTGAAGCGGTAACAGCTAACTAATTCTGACTATAGCGGAAGCGGATCTGCGCTTTAAGCAGCTCCCGCTCCACAATCAAACGGGCTATGTTTTCGGCTACTTCATCTTCGGAGGCCGCGAGCATAGCCTGTTTTACTTTACGTTCCTCCACATCGATGCGGTAAAGTATATGC
>NZ_AKIS01000058.1:0-24968 GCF_000277005.1 Pontibacter sp. BAB1700
TTGCGTGCCTGGGCCAGTCGCAGGAAGTTGCGCACGAAAAGTCTAAAACCGGTGCTCCGGCAGGTTCACTATACCCTGGCTCACCTGCCATCGCTTTCCCAGGCTTTATCGACAAAAGTCACCGCCTGAACGGAGAGGTGCAGTACAACAATAGCTACGCTGGCTTTGATGTGATCACGGGCTTGAGTTTCCAGCGCGATGTCGCCTATAGCCGCCAAACCTACCTCGATGACCGCAACGGCAACATCATCCTGAATCAGTATGGTGCCGTAGCCCAAATTGAGCGAAGCCTGGGTGACAGAGTGCGCGCTGTTGTAGGCGCCCGCCTGGACCGCCACGACAACTATGGTACGCAGTTTAGCCCCAAAGCTGCCCTGACGCTGAATGCGCTGGCAGGTACCTTCAGAGCTACCTATGGCCGTGCCTATGCAGCCCCCTCTATCCAATTCCAGGAGTTTTATCTGAACAATGGCGCACTGGCCATTTTGGGTAGCGGCGCAGGCCTGACGATTCAGAATACGGAGACAGGTGCTACTCGCGAGATCCCGAAGCTGGAGCCAGAGCGTGTGCAGACTTTCGAACTCGGTTACAAAGGCACTCCTACTGACAAGTTTTATGTTGATCTGAGCACCTGGTACTCCATGTCACAGGATTTCATTTCTCCACTAACGGGCATCACCCCGATCATGGGCAAAGAGAAAGTGATCCGTAAGGCTCAGAAGATGTAACAGAAGCTGCTTCTAACGCCCTCAACTACTACCTCACTTATCTGAACTATGGTAATGTGAACTCTTGGGGAACAGACCTTGGCCTGAACTATTACCTGAGCAATAATTTCAGCATTGGTGCCAAGTATTCTTATTTCAATTCCGATATCACGGACCGTGATAACCTGGACAATGACGCGAACGGTGACGGCAAAGTAACGCCGGCGGAGAGCAGTCTGAATGCACCAAAGCACCGCTACAACTTCAACTTCACTGCCCGCGACCTGTTCAACAACAAGTTCTTTGGCTCGGTGAATGTGCGCATCCTGCCGGAATATGATTTCTTCTCGGGCTCTCAGGTGGCATCCCGCGAAAACCGCGAGCAGCGTGTGGCACCGCTCCTTTACAACTACGGTCCGCTTGGCGGCTTCACATCTGTAGACTTGAGCGCTGGCTACCGCTTCACACAAATGATCACACTGGGTGCCAGCGTATCCAACCTGTTTGATGCCGAGCAGCGCGAGTTTGTAGGCTCACCGGTGATCGGACGTCTGTACTCAGTTGAGCTTCGCTTCGACTTCGGTGGCAAGAAAAATAAAAACGACGTTAGGTAGATAGATTAAGGTGAGAACAGGGCGTCCCGCAAGGGCGCTCTGTTTTTTTGTTTGTCAACTTTCCATTTTTAAGATCTTACAAATGAAGAATGCAATCATCACAGGCGGCACCAGTGGCATTGGCTTAGGTATAGCCCGCTTGTTTGCGGCCCAGGGCTACAACCTGCTATTAAACGGACTGGAGAAATATGGTCAGCAGATTGCCGATGAACTGGCGCAGGAGCACGATGTAAAAGTAATGTTCTCATCCGCTAACATGCAGTACTCAGACCAGATCCGGGAGATGGTGCAGCAGGCCGAGCAGGAGTTTGGCCAAATTGATGTCCTCATCAACAATGCAGGTATACAATATGTCGCTCCTGTAGACGAGTTTCCGGAAGATCGTTGGGATGCGATCATCGCTATTAATATGTCGGCTACTTTTCATGCTTCCAAAGCCGTATGGCCCGGTATGAAAGCCCGTGGGTTTGGCCGCATCATCAACATCGCCTCGGCGCATGCCCTGCGTGCATCGGAGTTTAAAGTGGCCTATGTGGCAGCCAAGCACGGTGTGGCAGGTATAACCAAAGTCCTGGCGCTGGAGGGAGCTCCTTACGGCATTACTTGCAATGCCATTTGCCCCGGCTATGTGCGAACCCCACTGGTAGAAGCACAGATTGCCGATCAGGCACGTGCCCACCAGATGTCAGAAACTGAGGTCATCGAAAAAGTGATGCTGAAGAAACAGCCCATCAAGCAATTTGTAGAAGTTGAAGCGCTCGGTAACCTGGCGCTATACCTGGCATCCGATGCGGCCAGTCAGTTGACAGGTGCCATGCTACCCGTAGATGGTGGCTGGTCTGCACAATAAGCTATACCTTATTTCGGTTTACAGTTGATCTTAAAGCAAAAGCCCCGGCTCCTGAAAGAGCCGGGGCTTTTGCTTTACCTTAATTTATTACTTGCTGATGATCTTGAACTCGGTACGTCGGTTCACCTGATGATCTTCTTCCGAACATTCTACATAGTCGGCGCATTTGTTACGCAGCCTTGTTTCGCCGTAGCCTTTCGCTACCAGTCGGTTGCGCTCTATACCTTTCGATACAATGTAATCCACGGCAGCCTGCGCTCTGCGATCTGACAGATCCTGGTTATACTTGCGGGTCTGGCGGCTGTCGGTGTGAGAGCTCAGCTCGATGCGGATTGTTGGGTTGGCCTTGAGTATACGCACCAGTTTGTCTAGTTCAATGGCAGCATCCGGACGAATGTCATGCTTGTCGAGGTCGTAGAAGATGTTCTCCAAAACGATTGGTACGTTAGGCGTGTCACGGTACATGATCATCTCCACCAACAGCGAGTCTATGCTGAAGCGGCAATCCGGTGTGAAGAGGATCGTCTGCGTCAGGTAACCTTTCTTGCTACCACGGATGGTGTATTGCATACCTGCCTCCACTTTGTAATTGAAGTTACCAGTTGAGTCAGAGTGCGTTTCAACCATGGAACCCACGTTCTCTTCAAACAACTGAAGCAGCACATTATCCACCATCACACGTTTCTTGAGGTGTGTTCCTGGCTGATCTACCATCTCGTAAGTCTGTCCAACCAGCGTACATTCCACGTTCACTTCTCTGAATTTGTAAATATTGTCGTAGCCGGTTTCGCTTGTTCTGCCTGATGACAACCAGCCTTTGGTTCCAGAGCTGTCTACTACAATACCTAAGTCGTCGCGGGAGGTATTGAGCGGATACATCAGGTTCTGCACGCGTGTCCAGTTACCGTGCTCTCCCTCTGCTTTAAATATGTCCAGACCTCCAAGGCCTACGTGTCCGTCAGATGAGAAATAGAGTTTGCCATCACCGCCTATACTTGGAAAACTTTCACGGCCGCTCGTGTTTATCACTTCGCCTGCGTTTACAGGCTCGCCCCAACTGCCGTCCGGCTGACGCTCACTATAGTAAATGTCTGTTTCGCCCGCTCCTCCTGGCATGTCAGACACAAAGTAAAGGACCTTCCCGTCTGGCGTAATGGCAGGATGCCCTACAGAATACTCTTGTGGCTTATTGTATTTGAAAGGCTTCACATCTACCCACTCATCGCCATTGCGACGCGCCATAAATATTTCGTGCCGGTTAATGTTACCGGTGCCCTTGCCATCACCTCTATTCACCCAGCTGGTTGGGTCAGTATTCACTTTGGCATGGCTACGCTTCACACTGTTGGTCCGTGTAAAGTAAAGGATATTCTCCTGCGGCAGGAAAGATGCCGGGCCGTTGTGAAAATCGGTGTTAATCTCATTGCCAAGCGGGCTCGGCTCATTCCAGGTAGAGTCCTCGTTCATGCTGGCGTAGTAGAGCTGCACAAAGCCATTTCCGGTCCAGTTGAAGCGCTCTTTTTTCTTGCTCTCGTCGGTTGGTAGCCTGTCTGACGAGAACACCATATCGCCATTTGGTAGCTGAATAGGGCTGAAGTCAACCCCAGAGGAGTTAAGGCTTTGCTCGGTAGAAATTTCGTAGGAAAGTGGTCTGTTCGTCCAGAATATTGCTGAGTCGCATGAGGCCGCCAGTGCCATGGCTTTGTTGGCCTGCTCCGGCACACGGCGGGCATAGCTGGTATACAGTTCTTTTGCCTTCTCATAGTTACCATTGCGCTTGGCTGCTTCGGCATAATAGTAAATGCTGGCTGGCGTTACATTCTCAAAGCCGGCAGCCTGTGCATACCAGAACTCTGCCTCCTTACTGTTGTTCATCAGGCGGTAGCTGTCTGCTATGCGCTCGAGCAGATAAGCGTCTGGCTCTTTGCGCTCCATCAACTTTTTGTAAGCGTCGAGCGCCAGGGCATACTCAAAACTATTGAAGTGTTTGTCAGCCTCCTTTATCTCTTTTTTCTGCGCAGCAAGTGGCTGCGCGCACACTGTCGCCAGAAGAATCAGTAGGTATAGGAATCGTAATCTCATGTCTGCTTTCTGGGTGAATTTAGAAGTAACGTGGTGTCAGCATTCGGTTATCCTGCTTTTTGAAGAAGGAGTAACCCAGTGAAATTTCGTGACTGGCATGCTGGCGCAGTGCATTTAAGCTTACATCGTAAGAGTAGCCTAGTCGCAGCTTAGGCGTTACATAGAGCTGTGCGATAGCTGCCCAGGCATTGCGGCGGTCCAGTTCGTATTCGTCAGAGTAGTTGCTGTGCACTTTCACAGCCGTGCGGTACGAGCCTCCCAGCCAGATGCGCTCTCCCAACAGGAAAAATGCATTCAGATCCAAACTTGTCGGGCTGTTAAAATCCTCTTTTACCAAAAAGCTAGGCTTGAAGATAAGCGTTGACGAGAGGTCCATCACATAACCTGCCGACAGGAAATAATGGCGGTTCGGCATGGTTACTTCCAGGTTATCATCTCCGGTATTGATCAGGTTGGCTACTGAAAGTCCGGTATAGAAGCGCTCCGTGTTGAAGAAGGCTCCGATACGAAAATCAGGCATCAGTTCTGAAACGCGACCCGGGTTCAGCGCTTGGTCAGGTCTTGTGTTGCCGGTGTTGAGCTTGGTGCCATCAAGTGTATACTGCGCCAAACCTGCCGCAAAGCCTAGCGCCAGTTTGGATGTCTCGCTCATCTGCAGTCGCACGGCCAGGTTGCCATGAAGCCCCATCTGGCGCTGAGCTCCAAGCTCATCATTCATCGCATTGAGGCCAAAGCCCAGCAGACCGCTGCGTGAAGAACCATCCACACTGAAAGTCTGTGTAGTGGGAGCCCCCTCTATACCTACCCACTGGCTGCGGTGTGTCAGGTTCGCATTGATAATCTCTTTGCTACCCGCATAGGCCGGGTTGATGATCAGCTCGTTGAAGATGTACTGTGTGTATTGCGGTGCCTGCTGCGCATAGCCCTCCCAGGACAGCAGCAGTAACACCAGAAGTACCCCTATTTTTCGCATGGTAATCACTTAATTCGTTTGTTTTCTTATCGGACGATCATCACATAACCCTTGTAGGTCTTCTCAGAGCCATCGCACAGCGTGAGACGTATCAGGTAGTAATAAGTACCCTCCGCTAATTTGTCTCCATTCCAATTGTTCTGATAAGCTTTGCTTCTGTACACTTCATTGCCCCAGCGGTTCACGACTACCACCTCATTATCCGGATAGTTTGTCAGATTCCCGACTACCCAGGTGTCGTTTTCACCATCGTTGTTAGGCGTAAACACGTTCGGCACATTCAGAGCCGCTTCGCGCATGCTTGGGTCTGAGATCATGGTTACCGGGTCGCTCTTACACTCACCGTTGTCAGCCACTACAGTAATCTCTCCTCTGGCATTACCCTGCATCACGGTGATCACGCTAGTGCCCTGCCCTGACATGATCTCCCAGCCAGCCGGAACTTCCCAGGTAAACAGCGCTGATGGGTTGTTAGACTCGAGCTCGAAAGTAGCGATATCGGAACAAGCCAGAGTGCGGTCTACAATGCGGCTGATCACAGGAAGCGGTCTGGTAGTGACAGCCAGTGTTGTGGCATCACTCTTATCGCAGTCGTTCTCGGCCTCAACGCTAATGACACCTGAGCTCGTACCCATCTGTACTGTGATTTGTGTCGTACCCTGACCTGAGGAAATGATCCACCCGGCAGGCACTTTCCACGAATAAGAAGATGCATGCGCAACTGGTTCTATAGAGTAAGTGGTTATGCGTGTTGCACAGGTCAGCGTTTCGCCGAGTATGGCAGCTGGTGCAAGCGGTGGTGAGGTTACAACTTCAACTGTGAGTTTCGCCTCAGATGTGGTTCCACAGGCATTCTCGGCTTTCACCTTCACATCTCCTCTGCCTGTAATTTTCACTGTAATGCTGTTAGTGCCTTCCCCTTTCAGTATCTCCCAGCCGGCAGGCAGTGTCCACAGGTATGTTTCGGCACCACTGATGGCAGGTATAGAATAAACAGCGTCAGTTCTGCCCACACATGCCAGCTCCGGTCCCTTTATAGCTTCCGGGTTCATAAGTGGACGCTGAGGCTCTGTCAGAAGCTTCACACTCTGGCTCTTTCCGCAGGAGTTAACAGCCACTACGGTTATCTCTCCTCCGCTTGTGCCGGCTGTTGCTTTAATTTCTGTTGTTCCTTGCCTGATGTGATTGTCCAGCCTTGTGGCACGACCCACTCGTAGCTGATTGCCGTTGGAACAGCTGCGATGCGGAAGGTAAGTCCAGCTGTATTGCCACAGTAGGTTTCATTGTCAGCTATAATAGCAGATGGTGAAGGCGGCACTGACCCTACAGACTGTACTGTCAAACCAGTGGCAGTGCTTCTGGTTCCGCAGTTGTTTACAGTAGCTACACTCACTTTACCTTGCGTTGTTCCGGCCTTCACCGTCACGCGGGTAGTTCCCTGTCCCTCTACGATCACCCAGTCTTCGCCAGGGAAGCTCCAGAAGTAAGAGCTTGCACCTTGCACCGGATCGATAGAGTAAGTTTGGTTAAGACCGGCGCAGTACTGGGCGTTTCCGGTTATTGGTCCCGCTTGCGGAGCCGGTACGTCAGCCACTGGCGCAACGCGCAGTCTGGCAGGCATACTGTTACCGCATGGGTTAGAAGCCGTCACAGTGATATCACCAGCCAGTGTACCTACTTTCACTACCACTCGCGTCGTACCCTGGCCTGACAAGATAGTCCAGCCAGACGGCACGGCCCAGATGTACTCTAAGGTATGGTCAACCGGCTCCAGCATATAAACTACCTCGCTCTGGCCTATACATACTTCGTTAGGACCCTTAATGGCAAATGGAGTTGCTGGCACTGTTGGGAATGGTCTCACGGCTTTGGTGGCAGGGCTACTCTGACCGCATGAGTTCACCGCGATCACACTCACATTTCCTGATTGGCTACCAATCGTTACGGTGATGCGGGTAGTGCCCTGGCCGCTGATAATGGTCCAGGTAGCAGGTAGTGTCCAGGTATAGCTCTGAGCTCCTGCAACGGGGTCTATTTCATATACCGTCGTTTTAGCCGTACAGCCAAACTCTTCTCCTTTTATCACGACAGGAGCAGATGGTGCACCAGTTGCGGTCGTTACATCTTTACGGGTGATGCCGCTTGCGCCGCAGTCATTGACAGCCTGCACACGTAACTGGCCACCGCTGGCATTTTCGCTCAATGATACGGTGATCTCGTTTGTACCCTGACCAGCAGTGATCGTCCAGCCATCCGGCACATACCAGGTATAGCTGGTTGCTCCTGGCACTGGTGCTACGGAGTATTTTGTACCTACACTGTTCTGGCAAACCGGAAAAGCTCCTGAGATGTCACCCGGATTAACCGGCGGGCCTGGAATAGGCACCACATTAAATGTTCTGGATGGGCTCTGTCCGCAGGCATTGATGCCTTTTACAGTTACCGTACCACCTACGCCGTTTGGATTAAAGATAACGGTATTGGTTCCCTGTCCCTCTATAAGCGTCCACTCAGCCGGATATTCCCAAATATACTCTGCTACATCGCCGCTGGCTGTCACACTGAATGTCACACGATCTGTTGTAACACAGAAAGGCATCGTACCTGATCCAGAGATGTTAGAAGGCTGATTCGGCGCCTGTAGGAATGGTTTTACGTCAATCTCTGATGCATTCGGGCTTTCGCCGCAGACGTTCTTTGCTTTTACAGTTACTTTTCCGGCTGTTTCACCTACACTTACTGTTATTTGTGTGGTACCCTGTCCCGATACAATTCCCCAGCCTTCAGGCACTGCCCATACATAGGAAGTGGCATCTTTGACTGGCTCTATGGAGTATGTTGCGCCTTCACCGGCACATACACCTTCATTAGCCGTGATTGGCCCCGGTGTGGCAGGTGGATCCGGGTAGTTGTTTACTTTCAGGCGGCTTGGAGGGCTGGCGCCGCAGCTGTTGTTCACCGAAACCTGAATAAAGGCATCGTCATTACGTGATGTTGCTCTTACAACAACCTTCGTTGAGTTTCTAGCTCCAATAATTTCCCATCCGCTGGGTACGTTCCAGGTATAGCCCGTGGCACCTACCACTGGCTCTATACTGTACTCTGCGTCAGTCCCCACACACAGTTCTACCGGACCAGTAATAACCCCTGCATCTGGCAGTACCGCGCAAAAGTTAATGTCAACCGTGTTGTTCTGCTGGATTTCATCCTCAGCCGCACCTGAAATAGTACCACGTACAAAGCCCGGGCCTGTTTCGTTGATAGTTGCAGTGAGCGTAAGGGTATAGGTCTGTCCAACTTTCAGGCTCCCGATGTTCCATACCCAGTTGCTGTTCACAAGCGAGAAAGTAGAATTGGGCGCATCAGTAGTGAAGCTGTGGTTTGCTCCGGAAAAAAGAATGGGGGTTACCCGTACGTTTTCGTCGTCTACAGGTCCTTTGTTCGTGACAGTGAAGGTATAGGTGATTGTCTGACCTACAATGTAGCGGTCAACACCGGCGTTGCCTTCCGATTTCTGTATTTTGATCTCTAGGTCAGTTGGCAGGAAGAAGTTGTTGTTGTTCAGCCTCACTTCACTTTGGAGGGAAGCAACCCGGCCCCTTACAATCGTACCATCACCCAGGGTTACGGCCTGCTGCGCCAGATACTGACCTTTAATTTCTGCACCATTGGCTACGGTGAGTGCATTTTCCACAACCCAGAAAACATTGCCGATTTTGGCATCCCGAATCAGCTCAATATCCACTCCGGCACTTATACTAAGACTTCCCTTGATGACAAAGATGAAAACTGCATTTGGGTTGTTACCACCGTCTAATGTAATATCATTGGCGACAGTGGCATCTCCATTGAACAGGTATACACCAGGAGTATAAGTACGGCCACCAAGTTCAGGATTGGTTAGTGTAGCAGTAGGAGCAGTGGCAGCGGCCGTATTGTAGACTGCAGTGGCTGCGGCGAGGGCCTCATTGGCAGCGGCATTTACGTTTTCGATGCCACGCCATACAGAACCGTCGTTAAAACCCTGGGCGGTTCTGCCAACGGAGGCCACTTTTGCGCGAACAACTGTATTTGTGTTGTTCTGGTTTACAACCCTATCGCCACCTACTACGTTATAGTCGTAAAAGGCCCCCAGTGTGGGCGCTTGTTGCGCATTTACGCCAAACGTAACCAGCCATAAGCCCAGCACTAAGAGCAAGGCTCTACTTAAGAAGCTTGTCATGAAATCAATGAGTATAAGTTTGTTATAGAACTTGGCGTTTAAATATTCAACAATTTGCAGCTACGGACAGCCATTTCCGAAGCTCTTCTCTTTCCATCCGTCTCAGCCAAATAAGTCGCAAGTATATACTTAAAAAAGTACATTAAGAAGCTTCAAAAGTATATTGCATATATTTGGGGCTATATTAACCTCTAAAATTTAACAAAATTTGTTAAGCACCAAATTTTAAGTTAAAGTTTAAACTTAATTGCGGCAAAGTCCTATATTATTTCTACTACTTCTCAAGTGCGCCCAGCTCTTAATTATAAACTGTCTGATCGCATCTCACAAGCTATTGTGCAATAGTATTTTTAGACTCGGGTGCAAAAGTAGGCACAATCGGGCACACTCTGTATCAGCAACATAAAAAAAATATCCCCTCACAGGTTCTTTCTGAATTGCACTAAAGCTAAAAGTGCTCTTACGCTACCATACCCACTGCGGACATATGATGCGACGGTCATTGAACAGCTTAAAACCTACTACTACCTCGTGGGTTCCGGCGCTTACCCGGTTGAGGCCTGATGTGGTGGCGTCGTATGAATAGGAGATGTCAATCAGTGGGCTAACATATACGCCCACCATGCCTACTATGGCATCGTTGTGGCGGTAGGAAGCACCTACCCAGAAGCGCTCATCATAAAGCGCACGAAGGTTTACGTCCACAGAAAGTGGGCTAGGCGAGGCTAGTTTGAGCATCACAGAAGGGATCAGGTCTATACGACCTCCAGGAGCAAAGCGGTAGCTACCCGTCAGGAAGTAATGGCGCTGCAGGTCAAGTGACACATTGTTATCCTCAGCGGAGCGGAAAGTGCCCGCATTCTCCAGCAGCTGAGCCCCGCCAGACCTACAGAGAAGTTACGGGAGTACACCCACAGCCCCAGCGAAAGATCCAGCACATTTTGATTCACCTGGCCACCACCTATCAGGGGCTCTGCCGGGTTGGTGAACTCCAGTTCTGAACTGTTGATGGTATTGCGCACCAGGCCCGCTGCCACGCCTGCTGACACATTGATGGTGCGCGTAACGGGTAAGTGGTAAGCATAGGTGCCTGATAGCCCCGTTCTGCGCAAGGGCCCTGTTTTATCGGTATGAAGAATAATACCTGCCCCATGGTGGGCGAGCGCTTGGCATACTTGGTACTGGCCGCACCTTTATTCAGCGGCATGTGGGCGGAGGCGTAGTAGGTAACAGGCGCTCCGTCTAGCCCCACCCACTGCTGCCGGTTGCTTATGCGTATGTCGGCATAGTCTTCTATACCTGACAGGGCGGGGTTGAGCAGAAAGTTATTGACCATGTACTGGCTGTACTGCGGACGCTGCTGTGCGAAAGCCTGCGTGACAACACCTACCAATACAACCAACAGGAGAGACAGCTTCTTCATAGTCATTATCTAATAATGGTCACATGCCCTGAAATTGGTTTTTCGGAGCTGTTGAGGTAAATGATGTAGTAATAAGTCGCCACTGGCAGGGACTCGCCATTGTAGGTACCGTCCCAAGGTGTAGCATAGCCGGTTGAATTGAAAATCTGGTTGCCCCAGCGGTTGAAGATCTCGACGCGTGCATCCGGATAGTTCTGAATGTTCTCAATCTCCCACACATCATTCACCCGGTCGCCGTTTGGAGAGAATGCGTTAGGCGCTGTGATCGCAGGTATAACCGTCACGGTCACTTCATCGGTTGCCGTACAGCCTTCTTCGGTCGTGATAGTCACCGTGTAAGTAGTAGTCACATCCGGCCTGGCCACCGGGTTGGACACATTGGCGTTGCTCAGGCTGGCAGCAGGCTCCCACTGGTACGACACCCCGCCTGAAGCACGCAGCTCTGCAGGACGCCCCTGAATGATTTCCACATCTGGACCGGCATCAGCGACAGGCTCCACTACGGTCACGTTTACCGCCGTGCGGGTAGCATTTGTACAATTGTTATTGTTTCTGGCCTGTACATAGAAAGTGGTGTTACTACTAAGCTCTGGTGTAACGAAAGTAGTGCCGACAAAGAGCGGCGACCCGCCAGTTGGAGCATCATACCACTCAATGGTATTGCCGTTAGCATTGGCTACCGTTAATGTGGCAGACCCACCCACACAGGCGCGGGCGTTTTGCACTGTCAGGATAGGAGCGTTTGGCAAAGGCAACATGGAGATCAGCACTGCTTCTGAAGGATTTTCACAACCTCCTGAAATAACCACTCGGCGGAACCAGGTGTCACGGGTCAGTACAGGCGGAGAATAACCTGCTCCTGTATTCTGACCAGGCGCAGGATTGAAACCTGCATTCGGGCCGCTAATACTGCTTTCCCAAAGGTAAGTAAAACCGCCGCTGCCACCGGAAGGGGTCGTGCCCATCAAAGCGGCTGGCTGCGTGCCTGAGCATATCTCCTGGGCAGCTGAAATGGAGTTGCCCGTAATGGCAGGCCGTATGCGTATCTCCACCACATTACTCTCGTTTGGTGTACATTGTCCGGAACGCACTATTCGCTGGAAATAGGTAGTCTGGGTAATAGCACCCGGGGTATAACTCTGCTGGTTGTTAGTACCCGGTGCTGGCACAAAGCTGCCAGCATTTCCTGTTCCACTGATCAGCCATTCGTAGGTATAGTTGCCGCTGCCGCCAGAAGGCGCAGAACCTGTGATAGCACCTGGTGCGGCACCCGAACACTCGTCCTGGGTCGGCGCTGTGATCGTGTTGTTGGCAAGCGCCGGGAAGACAGAGATTTTAACTGCTTCAGAAGGGGAATCACATGATCCCGAAATAACAATCCGCCTAAACCAGGTATCACCAGACAAATTTGTAGGTGGTTCATAGTTTTCACCATTGTTAGGAGTTGGTGCCGGAACAAAACCTGTGTTCGGGCCAACTGTACTTATCTCCCACCGATAGGTATATGGGCCGCCCGCCCCGCCGCTTGGAGGTGAGCCAACCAGTTGACCAGGCACATCTCCTGTACAAATCTCCTGGGATGCCGGCGTAACCACATTAGCACTTGGCGATACAGGCTCGACAGCCACTACCTCTACCACATTACTGGAGTCAGGCGAACAATTTGCAGAGCGGACTACTCGCCTGAACCAGGTAGTAGCTTGTATTGGCTCTGTCGGCGTATAATTCTGGTTATTATTTACACCAGGTGCTGCTGTATAACCTCTATTGGGACCGGCTGTACTAATAAGCCAGGTATAGCGATATGGAGAGGTTTCGTCACCCCCTGCAGGCCTGGTGCCGGTTAACTGAGCCAATGTGCCACCAATACATACTGTTCTGGTTTCGTCTCCTTCAATCAAGTTGTTGGTAACACGCGGATTTGCCGTAACGGTAACCCTTCTTCTCGGCCCGATACATATCACGCCCTGCGCTGAGTCGCGTGCCGCCACAAAATAATCGTTGCTGCCAGCTGCTAAAGGAGGAGTCACAAATGTGTTGCCGATAAAAATCGGTGTCGCATTCGGGTCATCGGTATCGAACCAGACATAAGCTGGTCCCGGGGAAGTAGGGGTCAACTCCACAAAATCACCTTCACAGACAATGCCGGGATTCTGGATAGACGGTTGCCCAGGCTGTTGCAGTATAATCACCTGAGACGGCGGCTGCGGCTGTCCCTGGTAAATGGCATTAGAGCTACCACACTCATTGACAGCTTCCACGGTTATGTTGTATGTGCCTGGCCTGTCGAAATCGTAGGAGTAACTAAAAGTCTCAGAATTAAATGTCCTTGTGGTAGGTCCCTTTGGTCCGTTAATAGACACAGTGACCGTAATTTCCTCCCCAAAGTTTTTGTCAACGAAAATACCTCCACTACCTCCACCGGGGAACCCGCCAGGCCCCGAGGCACTCAGATCAATAGTTTGAGGTCCGCAGAACACTCCTCCCGGGGGCGGCTGCACCTGTGGCCATCCAATCACAACGCTCTGGGACGCAGTATCTGTCTCGCAGCCGTTGGTTACAATTTGCTCTATTGTGTACACCCCGGAAACATCAAACCTCAGCACAGGGTTAGGATCGGTCAGCGTACCTGATTCTATCACATAGCCCTGATCTGGCGTTATACTCCACTCGTATGTCAAACCTCCACCCGAGGCTGTATCCTCAAGCGTCACAATGATAGGCACACAAGGGGGCTGCTGATTTTCATCTGCCCGTTTTCGCTCAAACTGAAACCCGGCTTTAGGGTCTTTACTTACACTGTATACTTGTGTAAACACTTCTGTACAACCATTACCGGCTACTGCCGAGATAGTGATAGTATAGTCCCCCACCTCGGTGTAGGGATTCGGATTGGATATTGGAAAATCAGAAAGGCTGTACTGCACGGGGCCGCTGCCGTCTCCCCAGTCAACAAAATAACTGCGAATGTCACTTCTGGCAGGCTCCTCTGTTGTATTGGTAATTACAGCCAGCACACTTATATCTTCATCGGCAATGGTGTCAGGCAAGCAGGTTTGAAAGCTGTTTTCTTCTGTAAAGGATATCTCTGGCAGCCTGTTCACTTGTACTTGCTCTGTTACAGGCTCAAGGGAAGGACAGCCTGTGACAGAGTTAGTGGCCAAAACAGATACATCGAACGTTTCGAAACCCGTTCCCCTCACATTATAGGTATGTGTTACCCGCGCTCCTCTGGCAGTTGTACCGTCACCTAAAGTCCAGGTATAAATCTCCTCCGGATTCTCGTTGATTATTTCAAAAGTTATAGGTGTGCCAGAACAGGGGGCTGTGGAAGGGTCAATAGTAAAGTTAGGAGCGGCAGGCCGTGGATTAACGGTAATCACTGTGCCTGCAGATGTGTTTTCAGTACAGTCTGTACCAGTGACGCGCACCTGGTAGCGCCCTGATGTACTAACCTGCAAAGTGGAACCTGTAGCACCTCCAATCACACCGCCATCCTGCAGCCATACATAAGAAAGACCGGCACCTTCAGGAGCTTTTAGAGTAGTAGTTTCACCTTGACACAAGACTGTGCGACCATCAACTGTAATTGTAGCACTACATGCCTGTGACCGCACTTGACCGCTTAATAGTAACAAAGAAGCAAGCAAACTAAAGAACAGATGCCTAGGTAGAATTTGGCGCATCGGATCAGGGTTAGAGGGTGAAATTTAGCTATACTGAAACTATAACGATATAACCTTTCATTATGATTTATCAGAGCATGACTTTAAAGCAAATAGTGCTTAAATATAAGCAAAACAATTAAATAACTGTATATACACTCTGGCTGGTTTATGTGAATGAAACCTCCCAGGATTGTCTACAAATTCAGCTTATTATTGTTTGTGCTTCACTTCACTATTTCCATCATAATAGAAGAACCTTCTGTACGTTATCAGGTATAGTTCAGTTTAAATATAGCGAAGATAATATTTAGAGGGCATCCATCGAGACTAACAGGATATCATAGGAAGGAGAAGGGGACTGAAAAAACAAAAACCCTGAACCGTTTCCGATTCAGGGCTTTTCTTGGGTAGCGGGAACAGGACTCGAACCTGTGACCTTTGGGTTATGAGCCCAACGAGCTACCAACTGCTCCATCCCGCACTGTTATTGTGTTACAAAAGTAGTATAAACATACTTACAATGCAAGCATAGGTTACTAAAAACCTCAAAAAAATTGCGCTCCCTTAGAATTTGCTCGTGATTCCGAAGTGTATCTTCGAGGCTCTCAGCGACATAGGCTGCTGTTCCGATTTTCCGACAGAATACACTAATTGGAAAATTCCGGCGCCAGTACTAAAACTTATTCCTCCGCCAACACCTAGTGGCAGGCCTCGGCTTTAGATTGCTCCAGGTCGCTGCGGTAGTAGCCCTGATCGTAGAAGAGCAGCACGTAGGAGTCTTCGGCCGTGAACAGACGGTATTCCAGCGTGCCGATGCCATAGGTGGAGGCAAAGAAGAAGTACTCATCAAAGCCACGCAGGGAGGCCAGGCCGCCTATGCGATACATGTCATTCAGGAAGATCTGATCATTGAGCAGTGCCTCGCCTCGCACTCTTGCCAATAAGGCGCTGTTTTTGCCAACCCTGAAGAAGTTCTCCAGACGCACGCCCAGACTAAGCTGGGTTGTATTCACCTCCAGCGTATCGTAAAACTCCTTCTCCAGACTCGGATTGCGCAACAGTTTTTTGCGTCCTGCTGCCAGTTGCAGCTCTACCAGGCGACCTTTACGGGGAAAATAGAAGTCGTCGAGGTTGTTCCAAAGGTAGTTCAGACCATAGGTATTGGTACGAGCATCGGCCAGGTCGAGCGCACGCAGGCTCTGTGGATTGGCCGTGGAGAGAATGCGGGAATTACGCCACTCTGTGAACACACTAAAGCGCCCATACCGCATGGTATTATAGGCCAATTGCACTCGCGGCTGTATGGTGATAAAGCTGGAATCCTGCTTCAGCAGCCCGAAGCGGGTGCCTAGCTCAAAAGGAGTTCCGAAAAGATTAGGGTGCAGGTACTCGCCGTTCAGGATAACTGACCCCTTATTTACCCGACGCCATTGCAGGCCGAGCTGCTTGCCGCTGCCTTTGATGTTGCGGATGTTCATGTTGGCCTCGCCTGTGATCAGCAGTTTGTTGCCGGAGCGGCTTGGGTCGGGCAGGAAGCCGACCACACCGTCTATCTGGTTTGTCTGGCGGTCTTCCAGGAAATAAACCACCCGCGCCTTGTCCCGATAGAACTGCACCTGCGGGGGCCGCACTACTTTCAGGTATGGCAGTGTAGTGAGCATGCGTTGCGAAGCCTCCACCTGATCCTGGTTATAGGGTTGCCCAGGGTATAGCTGCAGGTAGCGCATCAGAAACTTAGGTTGCGTTTTGCTGCCCCCCATCACTTGCAGGGAGTCGTAAGTGACGATGAAAGCTTTCTCAACCATCAAGGCGGCTCTTATCTTGTTATCCACTATCTGAATGGAGTCGAGCCAGACAGAGGCAAAGGGGTAGCCATTGCGCTCAGCGTAGTCGAGGATGCGCTGCTGCAGACGGGCGTACTCAGCCGGCTTGAAGGGTGTGTTGCGGTAAAACTTCTCCCGGAAGCCAGATTCCACCAGTATACCTTCGCTCAGGTTGCCGTTGCGCAGCTCAGCCCAGTCGAAGCGACTGCCGATGTGCAGTTTCACGTGGAGCGTATCGCCGTGCTTGTACGAGCTGTCAGCCGAGGCCAGCAGGTAGGCATCCTGATGCAGCCGGTGCACCAGTGCCGTGACTTCTTTGCGGGCTTCTACGGTATCGGTATGCTGGGTGCGGTAATTATACTGTCGCAGTACGGAGCGCTCTGCACTTGTCGTGTATACCTTTAGCGCTGCTTTTGTCTGGTTTATCAACTTAGGCGTTGGCGGCTGTACCTGCTGCTGTGGCAAAGGCGGCTTGTCCTGCGCCTGCGCCAACGTGGGCAGCCATAGGAATAAGCACCAGACTAAGACAGCGATTTTGTACATTTGTACGCTAAATGGTTGAATTGTTTAAGGGCTAAATTGTTTCTCTATTAACAAGAAGCATCTGCTCAATGGCTTGCCTGCAAAGGTAAGACTGCCTGAACGGTTTGTCGCATGCTATTTTTACATATCACACGAACTGAACAGTAATTTAACCATCAACAATTTAACAATTAAAAAATTGTCCGGCATCTACCTCCATATTCCTTTCTGCAAGCAGGCCTGCCACTACTGTGACTTCCACTTCAGCACCTCCATGGGGCACAAGGAGGTCACCATACAAGCCATTGCCCGGGAACTGGAGCTGCGTCGAGAGTACCTGCAGGGGCAAGAGGTCGGCACGATCTACTTTGGCGGCGGCACACCCTCGTTGCTCACCCAGCAAGAGTTGCAACTTCTACTGCAAACCATCAAAGACTTGTTTATAGTTTCGGAAGACGCAGAAATAACACTGGAGGCCAATCCGGATGACCTGTCACCGGAAAAGCTGCGGGAGCTAAAAGCAGCAGGTATAAACCGCCTGAGCATTGGCCTGCAGTCCTTTCACGAGCCGCACCTGCGCATGATGAATCGCGCTCACAACGCAACTGAGAGCCTGCAGTGCGTAAAAGACGCCCAGGCCGCCGGCTTCGACAATATCACCGTGGACCTGATCTATGGTATACCCGCCACGGATCACAGCATCTGGCTCGAGGACCTGAAAACGCTATTCTCCCTCAACGTGCAGCATGTTTCCTGCTATGCCCTAACCATAGAGCCCGACACGGCCCTAGGACGCTGGAGCAAGAAAGGAACCTTTAAACCGTCGGAAGACGAGTTTACGGCGGAGCAGTTTGAGATCCTGCTGGAGCAGATGAAGGCGCAGGGCTTTGTGCAGTACGAGGTGTCTAACTTCAGCAAGCCTGGCTGCGAATCGCGGCATAACAGCAACTACTGGCGAGGGGTGCATTACCTGGGGGTGGGGCCGAGTGCGCATTCCTTTAACGGGTATAGCCGGCAGTACAATGTGGCCAACAACCGTAAGTATACCGCCGCCATAAGCGAAGGCACTATACCTGCCGAAGTAGAAGAGCTTACTTTAGCAGACCAGGCCAACGACTTCCTGCTTACCACACTCCGCACTATCTGGGGTTGCGACCTGAAAGTGATGCGCGACAGGTATGGCTACGACCTGCAGTCACAACACCAGCTATACCTGCAGCAGCTTCACAATAAAGGCCTGGCCTGGATCGAAGCGGATGTGCTATACCTAACTGATCAGGCAAGCTGCTTGCCGACCAGATCACCCTGGACCTGATGGTGGAATAGCTTTCGCTTTTATTTCAGATTTATTCGTAGATTTGGTATCAGGCGGATATAGCCCCGCACCCCACCACCATGCAGCTACTGGAAACACTTTACTTGAATGACATCAGCCGGATTGCAACAGACCGCCAACACGGTATTCTGGCCAATACCTGGCTACGCCCTGTGGAGCACAGCGAGATGCTTGAGACAGCGGAAAGGATAAGCCAGCTGCTGCAGGAGTCTAACATTGATAAGTTGCTCCTGAATGCCATGGCCATCGGCAAGTTACTGCCCTACACCAAAGAGTGGCTGTCTACAACTTACTACAAGTCGCTTTCGGACCTGGGCCTGAAAAAACTGGCCCGTGTGCTGCCCGAAAATGTGTTTAACAGACTTTCGTTTGAAGCTGTTGTTACAAGAGCTGAAGCCTTGGGCTGCGTGAATTTTGAAGTCAAAAACTTTACCAGCGACGAAGCTGCCTTGCGGTGGCTTCGGGATTAAAAGCCTCAGTTCCATGGAAGCCTCCATCACTTACCGCGACCAGCCCTATACCTTCGACCCGATACAGCCGCTCGACATTTCGATGCCCCTGCACAACGGTCAGCTACAACCCGAGTGCTTTTGGGCTGAGCCGGTGGCTTTTGATGTGATCCGGGTCGGGGATTTTGTGGGAAGCGTAGCAGAAGGGGGCAGCACCAATTACAAGCGCATACATGTGACACCACACGGCAACGGCACTCACACCGAGTGCTACGGTCACATCTCTGCCGACGAGAATGCGACCATCCACAACTGCCTGAAACGTTTCCTGTTTGTAGCACAGCTTATAACCTTACAGCCACAGAAGCAGGAAAACGGTGACAAAGTGGTAATGCTGGAGGATGTGAAGGAGAAGCTGCAAGGTATAAAATGCGAAGCGCTCATCATCCGCACCCTGCCCAACACAGACGAGAAGCTCACCCGCCATTACTCCGGCACCAATCCACCCTACCTGGAGCACACCATCGGGCAATACCTGGCTGAGAAAGGTATACAGCACTTGCTCCTCGACCTGCCCTCCGTAGACCGTGAGCTGGATGAAGGCAAACTGCTTTGCCACCATGCTTTCTGGCAGTACCCAAAGAATACCCGTTGTGGCGCCACCATCACAGAGCTGATCTATGTACCGGATCAGGTAGACGATGGGCTATACCTGCTCAATCTTCAAATTGCTAGCCTGCAACTCGATGCCAGCCCCAGCAAACCAGTGCTGTACAAGCTGTCACCCATCTTTCCGACTTTGTAATAACTCACATTTTGTGTCAGCTCTCGTGAGCGCCTGAAACTTGTTTCATAGCCGGCTAGACGCTCACGGTCTGGGAGACACTGTGAGGTCGGGTAAACCTATAAAAAAGAAAAGCTGGCGCCAAAAGCCCCAGCCTTAAGGTTAGGTTTAGTTTAGTTGAGGATTCTTTAAAATAAGGCTTCAGCGACTTTCCGCACCGACTCTGACTTACCCATAGAGTAGTAGTGCAGACAAGGCACCCCAAATTCCATCAGCTCTTTCGATTGCTGTATTGCCCACTCCACACCTACCTGTGCGGCAGCCTTGTTGTCCGGACAGACCTCGATGGCATCCGCTAGCGCGCAAGGAATTTCGATGTGAAACAGGCTCGGCAATAGTGTCAGCTGCGTCTTGGTAGTCATCGGTTTCAGACCCGGAATGATCGGCACGTTTATACCTTCTTCACGGCAGCGCTTCACAAAGTCGAAGTATTTCTGGTTATTGAAGAACATTTGCGTTACAATGTACTCTGCCCCCAGCTCCACTTTCTTTTTAAGCCATCGCAAATCTGACGTTATATTAGGCGCCTCGAAGTGCTTTTCCGGATAGCCCGCCACACCGATGCAGAAATCAGTACCATTGTGGTATGCCTGCTCATCATCCAGGTAACAGCCCTTGTTCATGTTCACGACCTGCCCAATCAGCTCTGTTGCATAGGTATGTCCATCCGGCTCAGGCACAAAGCGCTGCTCGCTCTTCACGCAATCGCCACGCAATACCAGCACATTGTCTATACCTAAAAAATGCAGGTCGATCAGGGCATTTTCTGTTTCCTCTTTGCTGAAGCCACCGCAGATCAGGTGCGGCACCGTGTCTACCTTGTAGTGGTTCTGGATGGCCGCACAAATACCTACCGTGCCCGGTCGCTTGCGCGTGCTGCGCTTCTCTAACAGCCCATTTTCCCGCTGCTTGTACACGTACTCTTCGCGGTGGTAGGTTACGTCGATAAAGGGTGGCTTAAACTCCATTAGCGGATCGATGTGGCCGAACAGGGTTTTCATGTTCTCGCCCTTGAGTGGCGGCAAGATTTCAAAGGTGAACAGCGTCTTGCCATTGGCGTTCTGGAAGTGCTCGGTTACTTTCAAGGTATAGTTGGTGGTTAAATTGCTTTATTCAAAAAATGCTGGCTGACTAGACTGCCTGTTGCGCCATGACCTTTGGTTCGTAGTTCAGGTTTGGCGACAGCCAGCGCTCCAGTTCCTCTTTGGCCATACCTTTGCGCCGCGCAATGTCGGCCACCTGGTCTTCGCCTATCCTGCCGAGACCGAAGTAGCGGGAGTCGGGGTGCGAGAAGTAGAGGCCGCTCACCGAAGAAGCCGGATGCATGGCCAGGTTCTCCGTCAGGATTACACCCGTTTCTTCTGCCTTGAGTAAGTTGAACAACGTGATCTTTTCAGTATGGTCTGGACAGCGGGGTAGCCTGGGGCAGGGCGTATACCTTTGTATTGCTCCTTGATAAGACCCTCATTGTCCAGCTGCTCGTCCGGTGCGTAACCCCAGAGTTCTTTTCGTACCTTTTGGTGCATGTGCTCGGCGAAGGCCTCAGCTAGGCGATCGGCCAGCGCCTTGACCATAATAGATTTATAATCGTCGTGCTCAGCCTCGTACTGCTCCAACAGCTTCTCGATGCCAAAGCCAGCCGACACCACAAAGCCGCCGATGTAGTCGGCTATACCTGTTTCTTTCGGCGCAAGAAAATCGGAGAAGGCGAGGTTCGGCACATTGGCTCCTTTCTTACCCTGTTGGCGCAAGGTATGGAACTCGGTGAGCACGTTTTCACGTGAATCATCGGTGTATACCTCGATCGTGTCGTCGGCCTCCACGTTGGCTGGGTAGAAACCCACCACGGCACGGGCTTCGAGCAATTGTTTGTCCACAATCTCCTGCAGCATGGCCTGTGCATCAGCAAACAGCTTGGTGGCTTCCGCTCCCAATTCCGGGTCGTTCAGTATTTTCGGGTACTGCCGCTTGAGCTCCCAGGTATGGAAGAACGGTGTCCAGTCGATGTACGGGATGATCTCCTGCAGGGGGTAGTTCGTGTATACCTTGTTGCCGGTAAAGCTTGGCTTGGTTACCTCCGTCGCAGCCCAGTCTACCTGGTACTTGTTGGCGCGGGCTTCTTCTATGCTGGCAAAAGCGCGGTCTTTGGTGCGGCTGAGGTGGTCTTCGCGCAGCTTCTCGTACTCGGCCTTGATCCCGGCAATGTAACTCTCGCGGTTGCCGCCCAACAGGTTACTCACCACTGTTACGCTGCGGGAGGCATCATGCACATGCACCACGGGGCCGCTGTACTGCGGCGCAATTTTCACGGCGGTGTGTACCCGTGAGGTAGTCGCGCCACCGATCAGCAACGGAATTTTCATGCCACGTCGCTCCATCTCCTGCGCCACGTATACCATTTCGTCCAGAGACGGGGTGATCAGGCCGCTCAGGCCCAGCACGTCTACCTGCTGCGCTTCGGCTTCGGCCAGGATCTTGTCCAGCTGCACCATCACGCCCAGGTCTATCACTTCGTAGTTGTTGCAGGCCAGCACCACACCCACAATGTTTTTGCCGATGTCGTGTACGTCACCTTTCACGGTGGCCATCAATATCTTGCCCTGAGCGGAGGAGGAAGAACCCGCTTTCTCAGCTTCCATGAACGGCAACAGGTAGGCAACGGACTTCTTCATCACGCGGGCGCTCTTCACGACCTGTGGCAGGAACATCTTACCAGCTCCGAACAGGTCACCCACTACCTGCATACCTGCCATTAGCGGCCCTTCAATTACGTCCAAGGTTTTAGTGGCTTTCTGTCGTGCCTCTTCGGTATCTTCTTCTATATAATCGACGATGCCTTTTACCAGCGCATGCTTCAGACGTTCCTCTACCGGAGCCTCACGCCAGGCATTGTCAGCGGCAGTAGCTGTTTTGCCCTTGCCCTTGATGGTCTCGGCATAGTTCACGAGCTTCTCAGTAGCGTCTGGGTGTTGGTTGAAAATCACATCTTCGATCAGGTTGCGGAGCTCTAGCGGCACCTCTTCGTAAATCCCCAGCATACCCGCATTCACGATGCCCATATCCATACCTGCCTGCACGGCGTGGTATAGGAATATTGTATGCATGGCCTCACGCACCAAATCGTTACCCCTGAAAGAGAAGGACAAATTGCTCACGCCGCCGCTAACCTGCGCATGCGGCAGATTGGCCTTGACCCACTTCACCGCCTCGATGTAGTCGACGGCGTAGTTGTTATGCTCCTCTATACCTGTGGCAATGGCCAGTATGTTCGGGTCGAAAATGATGTCCTGTGGCGGGAAGCCTACTTCGTCAACCAAGATGCGGTAGGAGCGCTCACAGATCTCGATGCGACGAGGCAAGGTGTCAGCCTGCCCCTGTTCGTCAAAGGCCATCACAACTACAGCCGCACCATACTGGCGTACTTTGCGGGCCAGTTTCTTAAAGGCTTCTTCGCCTTCCTTCAGTGAGATGGAGTTCACAATGGATTTGCCCTGCACGCATTTCAAGCCGGCTTCAATCACGCTCCACTTAGAAGAGTCGATCATGATGGGCAGCTTAGCAATGTCGGGCTCGGAGGCGATCAGGTGGAGGAAGTCCGTCATGGCCTGCTCCGAGTCGAGCATGCCTTCGTCCATGTTCACGTCTATGATCTGCGCGCCGCCTTCTACCTGCTGTCGGGCAACGGAAAGGGCCTCTTCAAACTTGCCGTCGACGATGAGGCGGGAGAATTTCTTGGAGCCGGTGACGTTTGTGCGCTCGCCGACATTGACAAAAAGGGTATCGGAGGTGATGGTGAGGGGCTCGAGGCCGCTGTAGCGAGGGAGCGGAGCTACGGGAGTGGGAGTGTGCGGTTTATACCTGCGCACCAGGTCTGCGATTACTTTGGTGTGTACTGGCGTCGTGCCACAACAACCACCCAGTACGTTTACTAAGCCTTCCTTCAGATACTCCTCCACAATGGCTCCCATCTGCTGGGCTGTTTCGTCGTAGCCGCCAAAGGCATTCGGCAGACCGGCATTCGGGTAAGCGCTGATGTAACAGTTGGAGATGCGCGACAACTCCTGAATGTGCGTCTTCAACTGACGGGCGCCCAAGGCACAGTTAAAGCCCACGCTCAGGATCGGCGCATGCGAGATCGAATTCCAGAAAGCTTCTACCGTCTGCCCTGACAAGGTACGGCCGCTGGCGTCGGTGATCGTGCCGGACACCATGATCGGCAGTTCTTTGCCACCATCGTTCACGTGCTGCTGTATGGCAAAGAGGGCTGCTTTACAGTTGAGGGTATCAAACACGGTTTCCACTAACAGCAAATCAGCTCCGCCGTCTACCAGGCCACGCACCTGTTCGTAATAAGCCTCCACCAACTGGTCGAAGGTGATGGCTCGAAAGCCCGGGTTGTTTACATCGGGGGATAGAGAAGCTGTGCGGTTCGTCGGGCCGATGGCACCTGCCACGAAGCGTTTATGGGTAGGAGCGTTGGCTTCGGCTTCGTCCGCTGCCTCACGTGCGATCCTTGCCGACTCATAGTTGAGTTCATACACGATATGCTCCAGCTTGTAATCCGCCATAGCGATAGTAGTACCGCTGAAGGTATTGGTCTCGATGATGTCGGCACCGGCCTCTAGGTACTCGGTGTGGATGGCTTTGATGATGTCGGGCCGCGTGATGGAGAGTAGGTCGTTGTTGCCTTTCAGGTCGGACGGATGATCTTTGAAACGCTCGCCACGGAAATCGGCTTCGGAGAGCTGGTAGCGCTGGATCATGGTGCCCATGGCGCCATCGAGCACGAGTACGCGCTCCTGCAGCAAGGTATGGATCGGATGATGTGGTGTGGTCATGTTTGGTGTTCCCCCTCTTGGTTAAGTCTACATACGCGCTTATCAAGAAGGACACCCAAGGAAGGTATACTCTCTTATCTTTTCCCAGCCAAGATATGGCTGAGAAGGGAATTAGCACCAAGCTGGTACAAGGTTGCTAAGACGTCATCGGGCCCTGTCCCTCGGTCTTTCTTGATAAGAATGCTGTAAAGATACACACTTATCCGCAAAAGGCGAATTTTTGTTGCACCTGGATAGGAAGATAACAGGAGGAGTTGTCGAATTTCGGCCTACAGCGGCTTGCAAAAGGTATAAAAACAGAAAGGGACACTAAAAGTGTCCCTTTCCTAAAAGAGTTTAATTGTTTTCACTCTATAACTCTTTATACCTTCTTATACGGGAGCAAAATCTGATTGTTCTTCCCACAGGTAAGTATTTTCGCTAGGGCAAAACAAAAAGGGACCACCTTGCTGGTGGTCCCTTTTTGTTTAAAAGCCAGGGGCCTTTTGTATCGGTCAGAATTAAGCTTCTGCTTCTACTTTAGGTACTACAGAAACGAATGAACGGTTCTTAACACCTTTCTTGAATTGAACTACACCGTCAACCATAGCGAACAGTGTGTGGTCTTTACCCATACC
>NZ_AKIS01000059.1:0-3866 GCF_000277005.1 Pontibacter sp. BAB1700
CCTTCCAGAAAATCCCCCCGATAATGGCCGGAGCAAACTGAGCCACCGCCGCAAAAGACACTAGCCCGACTTCCACGAGCGAGTAGTATTCTGCCACCCCCTTGTAGTATAGGTAGGCCAGCAAGAGAATGACCAAAATACCGAGCCTACGACTGAAGAGTAAGATCTTCGTAAGCTGGTTCTGATACTGGTTTTTAACCGCAGGTATAGCTACCAGAAGCGGCATCACCAGGTTGTTGCTCACCATCACACTCAAGGCAATTGTAGCCACAATGACCATACTGGTTGCCGCTGAAAATCCGCCCAGGTATACCATCAAGGCAAGCAGCGATTGTCCTTCACTCAAAGGGATTGCCAGCACAAACATGTCGGCGTCTATACCTGCGTTTCCGAATAACAGGTCGCCGCCAAAAGCAATCGGCAGCACGAAAATGTTAATGGCGAACAGGTATAGCGGGAAAAGCCACATGGCCTTGTTCAGGTGCTGTTCATTTACGTTCTCGACCACAGCCACCTGAAACTGGCGCGGCAAAAACAGGATGGCCAGCATGGAGAGCACCACCATCCAGAACCACTGCGAAAAACCGCTGTCGTTATCGAAGGTCATCAACCGCTCGAAGTCGGGTAGTTGGGTGGCCTGTTGCATGATGTCGCCAAAGCCATTGAACAGGCCGTAGGTCACAAAGACACCTGCCACGATAAAGATCACCAACTTGAAGAGCGACTCAAAGGCAATGGCCGTCACCATCCCTTCGTGGCGCTCGGTCGCCTCCACATGCCGCGTGCCATACACGATGGTGAACAGGCCCAGGCCCAGCGCGATGTAGAAAGACGTGTCGCCGAAGAGCGGGCTCCGGCCCACTTCATTCATACCGGTGAGTATATCCAGGCTACTGGCAATGGCCTTGAGCTGGATGGAAATGTAAGGGATAATGCCGAGCACGCAGATAATGGTGACAATGCTGCCGAGCGTGATGTTCTTGCCGTAGCGCGACGAGATGAAATCGGCGATGGTGGTAATGCGCTGCACCTTACAGATGCGAATGATCTTGCGCAGCACCACCCACCAGAGCGGCGCCATCAGTGTCGGACCGATATAGATAGCCAGATAGCCTAAGCCGGTCGTGGCGGCTCTGCCTACCGAACCGTAATAGGTCCAGGCGGTGCAGTACACCGCCATGGAAAGCGCATAGATGTAGGGGTTGCCCACGAAACTCCTGCCCGCAGCCGAACGCCTTTCCGCCCACGAAGCCAGCCCGAAGAGCAAAGCCAGGTAGCAAAACGACACACCGATGACAAGCCAGTAGTTCATGGTTATTTCTTCTGTTTACGCGGATCCTGACGGTTAATGAAAAACGCAATCGCCACAATGCATGCCAGCCAAACCACCGTCAGGTATAGGTATAGCACCGGCACGCCGCTCACCGTCGAATTGAAAATCGAAAGCAACGGAAAATTCAGCAGCACCATGAACAGGGCGCTGATGAAAAAGAGTCGTCTGCCTTTGGAGCGGTCACGCATGGGGTTTAGTTAGTGGTTGAGTGATTGAGTAGTTGAGTGATTTAGTGAGTTAGAAAGTTAGCTTTTGGCATAAGTCAAGTAGCTTCGTCGCTGCTTATGCCCTCGCTCGCGTCCCGCGAGTGTGAGCTATCCAGCGGACTCTGGCCGCAAATTTTTGCCTCCAGGCACAGGTGGCGAGACGCCACCCAATTCCTCACACTCGCGGGACGCGAGCGAGGGCTGGGAAGCCAGCAAACTGCCGAATGGCTGACCGATGGTATTCCCACCGAATCAACCATCCAACAATTTACCAATTCTACAATTAACAATTCAACCTTAATGCCCGGCCACTGCCTCTCCGGCACCACGTGGGATGCGGATGTCTTCGATCAGCTCCTGAATGTGGGCTGGCGGGGCTGGGGTGAAGCGTGACACGATGAATGACACGATGAAGTTCACGATCATACCTACCGTGCCTATACCTTCCGGAGAGATCTCCATGAACCAGTTCTCTGGCAGGTTAGCGGCCGGGTTGATAAATTTGAAGTAGGAGATGTAGCTGATCGTAAACAACAGACCGGAAATCATTCCCCAAATGGCGCCTTGCTTGTTCATGCGTTTTGAGAAGATACCCATGATGATCACCGGGAAGAACGATGCCGCTGCCAGACCGAAGGCGAAGGCCACCACCTCGGCCACGAAGCCTGGCGGGTTGATACCGAAATAGCCTGCGATTACAACCGCAAAAGTTGCCGCGATACGGGCCGCAATCAGCTCTTGCTTTTCGGATATACCTGTCATCACAGATTTCTTAAGTAAGTCGTGGGCGATAGATGTGGAGATTACGAGCAAGAGACCTGCCGCCGTGGAAAGGGCCGCTGCCAGACCACCCGCCGCTACCAGGGCAATCACCCAGTTTGGAAGCTGTGCAATTTCCGGGTTGGCCAGTACCATGATGTCTTTGTCGATCTTGAGTTCGTTCACGGCCGGGTCTTTCACATACTGAATGCGACCATCGCCATTTTTATCGTCCACGCCAATCAGACCTGTTTTCTCCCAGTTGTTTACCCACTGCGGCATGCTCGCAATCGGCTGGTTACTGGTAGTCTGCAGCATGTTATACATACCGAAAGCACCTACAGCAGGAGCAGCAGTATACAGAATGGCAATGAACACCAGTGCATAACCCGCCGACTTACGGGCATCTTTTACTTTAGGAACGGTGAAGAAACGCACAATTACGTGTGGCAGACCGGCGGTGCCTACCATCAGGGCAGCAGTGATGAAGAACACGTCTATCGTTGCTTTGCTGCCGTCGGTATAGGCTGTGAACCCAAGCTCAGGGAGCAAACCGTCGAGTTTATCCAACAGGTAGGTGCCATCGGCCAATGTGCCACCCAAGCCAAGCTGCGGAATCGGGTTGCCGGTCAGCATCATCGAGATAAAGATAGCCGGTACCATGTAGGCAAATATCAGCACGCAGTACTGCGCCACCTGGGTATAGGTGATGCCTTTCATACCGCCAAGCACAGCATAGAAAAGCACGATGATCATACCGATGATCACACCCGTTTCGATCTGCACTTCCAGGAAGCGGGAGAACACGATACCCACGCCGCGCATCTGACCGGCCACGTAGGTAAATGACACGAAAATAGCGCAGACTACCGCCACCAGTCGGGCGGTTTTGGAGTAGTAGCGGTCGCCCACGAAATCAGGCACGGTGAACTTACCGAACTTGCGCAGGTATGGCGCCAGCAAGAGAGCCAGCAACACATAACCGCCCGTCCAGCCCATCAGGTATACCGAGCCGTCGTAGCCCATAAACGAGATCAGACCGGCCATGGAGATGAACGAGGCGGCCGACATCCAGTCAGCGGCCGTTGCCATGCCGTTGGCTAGCGGCGAAACGCCACCACCTGCCACGTAAAATTCTTTTGTAGAGCCGGCACGCGACCAGATGGCGATACCAATATACAGGGCGAACGTGAGGCCCACGATGATGTATGTCCAGGTTAAGATATCCATTGTCTTAGCTATTGTATGGTGGGAGATTAGTCTTCGTGCACGTCAAACTCGCGGTCCAGTCTGTTCATCAGCCATACATAGATGAAGATGATGACCACAAACACATAGATGGAGCCTTGCTGCGCAAACCAGAAACCGAGTTTAAAGCCCCCAAGGCGGAACTGGTTAAGCTCGTCGACCAGCAAAATGCCGAATAGGTATGAAACAGCGAACCAAAGGCCCAATAGCGTCAGCAGTATCCGGACGTTGCGCTGCCAGTACTCCTGCATTCTGTTCTTGTTATTTTCCATGGGTATATAGTTTAGTTTTTTTAAGGTTCTTACAGGTAAATCATGGCC
>NZ_AKIS01000060.1:0-42070 GCF_000277005.1 Pontibacter sp. BAB1700
CAGGCGCTGTACGGCCAGTTCGTCCTGCCCGCTGTTCTCCACCTCGTCCTGCAGCTTCGGTATGATATCGGTTTCGATCTCCTCGATCTTCATCTTTCCGGCCGCAATCACAGAGCGTATCTCGTGGATGTACTCCACCGCCTGGTTGAACATTACTTCCAGTGAAGTGGAGTCTTTCATGATGCTCTGGCGGGTGCGCTCCAGCTTCACCACCACATCGTCCACGTTGGCCGACACGGAGTTATACTGCGAGGCAATCTGCTTCGACTTATCTGAAAACTTTTTCACGAAAGGCAGGCGTGAAAAGAAACCACCCTTCTCCTGCTCATCAATCTTGATCATGTTGATCTGGTTGAGCAGTTCATTGATGGCATCACCAGCTTCGCCAGAATCTTTGGCTTTTACTTTGGTGAGCAGTTCGTTTGAGTAGTGACCGAGTTTGCGCTGGGTTTCCACGCCAAAATTGCTCAGGCTTTCCGGATTGCCCGGATCTATGGATTTAGAGATTGCCAGGGCTTTCTCTTTTATTTTCTCTTGATTCTCTGCGATCGTAATCTCTGTTTTCTCTGTTTTTTCCATCTTGTTTTATTACCTAAAAAGGTTGTGATTGATTAGGTCTAAAGAGTCTAAATACTTTTTGATGCGCTCGTGCCGGTCGGTCTGCTCGTACCACTCTATTTCGTTGAGCGGTAGATACTCGCCCAGGAGGTCACGCACTTCTTTTAGCAGCGCATCGCCTTTACGGGTTCTGAACTCGGGGTTGCGGTACTGCGCACTCAGGTATTCCACCTTCACCTGTCCGGTTTTTGTTATAGCCAGCTCGCGCACTTCCACCACCAGTTCTGAGGATTTGCCGTCCTCTGTCACCATGGTTTTGTACACGCCCTTATTGCCTTCGTCAAGCGCCAGGGCACATTGCTGCCGTACATCCTGCAGCGCTTTGCGCAGTTGTCGGTTCGGGATAACATAGTGCCCCACGATGTAGCCCAGAAGAGCCGCTATCAGGAATGTCCAAAAAATAAGCATTGCGTTTATAAAGTTTGACGCTTAATTAACTATGTAATGAAGCAAAATAAATTGATGTAATCAAGTATTAGTGAAGCGGATGGGGCCTGAAACAGCTGGATGATTCTCCTGATCACCTGTTTTGCGCCTCGCTCCCAGCCTTTTCTTTCTTCTATACGCGGAACCTACACCTGGGGCTAACGAGAGTTCAGGCTGAATAAGGGCCAGGTATAGCCTCCTGTACCAATTGTACCCGAACGCATCTTTTCATTGTCCTATTACGGTGGCAGGGCACTATACTTTACAGCGCTCGCCGATAAAATCAGGCATTTTGTCTAATTTGCGGGACGATCTATCCCTGATTTTATACTTTCGTTTACATGCAGCACCGGCATTTCATTTTGCACAAACCCTATGGCTACATCAGCCAGTTCGTGACCGATAAGAAAAAGCAGAAATTACTGGGGGAGTTGTATGATTTCCCGGAAGGAACAATGGCTATTGGGCGGCTGGATGAGGCCAGCGAGGGTCTGCTCCTGCTCACCACCGACGGCAAAGTGAGCGAACAGGTACGTGGCAAGCATGTCGAAAAGGAATACTATGCGCAGGTAGACGGCCTGATCACCGATGAAGCCATTACTCAGATGCAAGCTGGTGTTTCGATCGGCATTTACGGCGAACAGTACGGTACCCGTCCCTGCACTGCTTTCCGGCTCGAGGCCGCACCGGATTTCCCGGAGCGCAGCCGCCGTATCCGCAGTGACCGCCACGGGCCTACCAGTTGGGTGTCGATCACGATATCGGAAGGGAAGAACAGGCAGGTACGCAAAATGACTGCCGCCGTGGGCTTTCCGACACTGCGACTCGTGCGTGTGCGGATCGGCAATATGCGCTTGCAGGAGTTTGTACCGGGGAGTGTATCAGAAGTTGAAAGCTTCGATTTGGGATAAAAACCTGTGTTATACCTGCGAAATTTCTTCGTGACTTTAAACCAAAGCCGTCATGATGAGTCTATTGAGCGGTTTCGGTATCTATAGCACTTATTTACTATATTAAACGGATATACCTTAACATATCATACAAACAATCCATACCTTACATTAACCATGAAGAAACACCCTATTCGCATTTTGGCCCTGGCCCTTATGCTTTCAGGCGGTGTGAGCAGCGCAACGCTCGCGCAACGACCGCAGCAGCAGGCACAGTCACAACAAAAGCAGGATCCTGTTATCCAGAACATCATCAAAATGGCTACCGAGAACTCACAACTCGAGCAGTTGGGCCATGAACTCATGGACGGCGTGGGACCACGTCTGGTAGGTACACCGCAGATGAAGGAAGCCGCCGACTGGGCCGTGAACAAGTACAAAGGCTGGGGCATCGATGCCCGCATTGAAAACTACGGCGAATGGCGCGGCTGGGAGCGTGGCATCACGCACATCGATATGGTGCACCCGCGTGTACAGTCTCTGGAGGGTATGCAGCTGGCCTGGAGCCCGTCTACGTCTTCTAAAGGTGTAACGGCTGAGGTGATCACCATGCCTGATTTTGCTGACTCCCTTGCTTTCCAGCGCTGGCTGCCAAGTGTGAAAGGCAAAATAGTGATGATCTCGATGAACCAGCCAAGTGGCCGTCCGGAGTACAACTGGAAAGAGTTTGCGACGGAAGAGTCTTTCGAGAAAATGAAAAAAGTGCGTGACGAGCAGAACGAGGCTTACCGCAAGCGCATTGCCGCTACTGGCAAAACCGCCCGTACGCTTCCTGTTGCGTTGGAGAACGCCGGTGCTGCCGGTATCGTGATGTCGAACTGGTCACAAGGTTTCGGCGTGAACAAAATCTTCAGTGCCTATACCAAGAAGATTCCTACTGTAGATATATCTCTGGAAGATTATGGTATGCTATACCGCCTGGCCGAAAACGGCAGCAAGCCACGTATCAAAGTGGTAGCGGAGTCGAAGCACTCTAAGAAGCCGGTTCCTACATTCAACACTATCGCTGAGATCAAGGGCTCTGAGAAGCCTGACGAATATGTGATCCTGTCGGCTCACTTTGACTCCTGGGATGGCGCTACCGGCGCTACAGACAACGGTACCGGCACGATCCTGATGATGGAAGTAATGCGCATTCTGAAGCAGGTATACCCGAATCCGAAGCGTACGATCCTGGTAGGTCACTGGGGTAGCGAAGAGCAGGGCCTGAATGGTTCTCGTGCTTTCGTGGAAGATCATCCGGAAATTGTAAAGAACACACAGGCGGTGCTTAACCAGGACAACGGTACTGGTCGCGTGGCCAACATCTCTGGCCAGGGCTTTCTGCATGCTTACGACTACATGGGTCGTTGGCTGAACGCTGTTCCGCGTGAGATCACCAAAGACATCCAGACCTCTTACCCTGGCTTCCCTGGCGGTGGCGGTTCTGACCATGCTTCTTTCATTCCGCATGATGTACCTGCCTTCATGCTGAGCTCCCTAAGCTGGTCTTATGGCAATTATACCTGGCACACCAACCGCGACACATACGACAAGATCGTGTTCGACGATGTGCGCAGCAACGTGATCCTGACCGCTATCCTGGCTTACATGGCCAGCGAAGAGCCGGAACTGGTACCGCGTGAGCGCAGTGTGATGCCGGTGAACCCACGCACTGGTGAGCAGATGAGCTGGCCACAGGCCAGACCTGCTACCCGTAAAGGTGGTCTTGACTAAGACATACAAAAGCAGGTAATATACCTGGTTTATTTCAGCACAGCCGTTGCAGATGTTCTGCAGCGGCTGTGCTTTTTTTATGGCTATACCTGGCTACGTCAACTCTCGCATCTGAAGGAATCTGTCGGTTTTTTGGACTATGCACCGTATAAAAAACCAGAACCCTACCAGCTATACCTGTAAAGCGAGAACAGACATGATTGGCAAATCGACATACAAGGCCGCACGTGAGGTGGCTCAGATAGCAGAAGACCATTTCACAACCCAGATAGAAGCAGCAAAAAAATTAAACGGTAACAACCTGGCCACCGTACCGCCTGCCCGCATCATCGAAACCATGATCGATGCCGCTTTCTGGGCTAGCCTGCGTCGTGAAGAAGGCCAATCCCCTAAAATATCCCTTGCCTTTCTGCCGCCCGAACAGACCGAACAGCCCTTGTTGTTCGAGCATCACCTCACCCTGTCCCCTGCCGTGCTGACCAAGCTTGGTCCGGGTGTGGAGCGGCAGGGCATTCACCTGGGCGTATGGTACGAGGGAGACTACCTCCATATCTGGGGGACAACCCGCAGCATCCCCAACTTTTGCTTTGTGTTGGATGTGTCAGAGCCTGGCTTGCTGGTGATCAAGCACCGCCGGCAGGATGGCTTTGGCAAGTTTGTGAATGTGGCCGTACTGATGGGCGATCAGGTGAAGATCGTGAACGAACAAAGCTCCCATTTGCCGAACTGTCCTGATGTGCTGACTTCATTGCTGGGCTTCAGCTCCCTGAGCGTCTGGAACAAGTCGCTCAACGTACTGGTACAATTGGCCGTGTCGATGCGCTCCCACAAGAGAGGCGGCATCCTGCTGGTGGTACCTGCTGGCTCTGATACCTGGCGCACCTCTATCCGGCACCCTATGCGGTATGCCGTGGGCCCAGCATACTCCGAACTGACTGATCTGATGAAACAGAAAGAAGAAAAGGACGGCGAAAACTCCAACTGGCAGGACGAGCTCGGAAGAGCCATAGAGGCTATGGCCGGCCTTACAGCCGTGGATGGCGCCACAATTATCAGCGACAAATATGAATTGTATGCTTTCGGCGCCAAAATAACCCGCAAACAAGGCAGCACGCCGGTAGATAAGCTGATTCTGACAGAACCTGTGATCGGGGGTGAAGCCATGATCGACCAACCCGCCCTGAGCGGTGGCACCAGGCATTTGTCAGCCGCCCAGTTCGTGCACGACCAGCGGGACGCTATTGCACTGGTCGCTTCACAGGATGGCAGGTTCACCATCTTCAGCTGGTCTGATTGCGAGAACATGGTACAGGCCAACCGCATTGATTCCCTGCTGCTCTAGCGGCATAAATCACGGTGTTTCTCCCTCCCGTAAAGTCCCCGCCATATGATTTTAAGGAATGATTATTGCACTCGTTTTTGTTGATAAAGAAGAGATGTTTTAGAAAGAGAGGACGATATGATCAGATATAAAATAACTAAAAAATGGGCCTACCTGGTGCCGGCACTGCTGCTGGCATTTGTGTCGCTTGCCTTTGTCAGTCCGCAAACGGACCTGCTCCAGCAGTTAGAGAAGCACCTGGCGAGCTGGCGCACGCAATATGCCCCCGAGAAGGTATACCTGCACTTAGATAAGCCGCGCTACACACCAGGCCAGCAAATCTGGCTCAAAGGTTATGTAGTAGATGCCGCCAGTCTGCAGCCGACTTCCAAAAGCAACGTGCTGTACGTGGACCTGCTCAACGCCAACAACGAAGCCGTGCAGCGCCTGAAACTGAAGGCTGAGAACGGCAAAGCCAACGGCGACATTGTGCTGCCGGCTAACCTGCCAGTGGGGCAGTATACTCTCACCGCCTATACCCAGTGGATGCGCAATTTCGGGGAAGAGAGCTTCTTCCGGAAAGAGATCAGTATCATAGGCGAAAAGGCGACGACAGAAAAGCAGGATAAGACCGCGCAGCAGATCGACCTGCAGTTTTTCCCGGAGGGCGGTGACCTGGTACAGGGGCTGCAAAGCCGCGTCGCTTTTAAAGCCACCAAACCCGACGGAACAGGTATAGCCGTGACAGGTGCTGTGTATGACGCGCAGAACCAGAAGCTGTTCGACATCAAAGACACGCACCTGGGAATGGGTGCCTTTACACTGCAACCACAGCAGAGCCAGCGCTACCAGGCACGGGTAACGTTTGAAGATGGCAGCAAGGCCGAGTATACCTTGCCGGAAGCTAAAGCGACGGGCTATGTGCTCAGCGTGAATGAAACAGCCAACCCGGAGCAGGTACAGGTGAGCATTGCCGGCAATGCCTCAGGCCGGCAGTCGCTGGTGCTGACAGGTATAAGCCGCGACGCGGTGCAATACGCCGAGCAGTTCAACCTGCAGCCAGGCCAGACATTTAGCAAGCAGGTCGCCAAGGCGGATTTCCCGACAGGTATAGCCCGCTTCAACCTGGCCACCGCCAACGGGGAGCCGCTGGCAGAGCGACTCGTGTTTATCGACAATCAGGACAACATGGACATCAGCCTGAGCACCGACAAGAAAACCTATGCGGGACGTGAGCGTGTGACCATGCAGGTGCTGGCCCGCGACAAGCAAGGCAAGCCGGTGTCTACGGACTTTTCGCTGGCGATCACTGACGACGAGTTGGTGACGCCGGATTTGCAAGGGCTTAATATCAACACCTACCTCCTGCTAACATCCGACCTGCGCGGCCATGTACAGAATCCGGGCTACTACTTTGAGGAGAATAATGCCGCACGAAAAGAAGCCCTCTCCTACCTGCTGATGACGCAGGGCTGGCGCCGTTTTGCCTGGCAGCAGGCGGCCAAAGGGGAATTCCCTGAGTTGAAACACAGTCCGGAAACGGATCTTGCCGTGCGCGGTACTTTGCTTACCGACAGAGGCAAACCGGTGAAAGGCGGCGAAGCACTGCTATACCTGAAGGGGCAGCACCTGGCTTTCATTACCACCGAAACAGATAAAGACGGCAGGTTCGCCTTCGAAGGATTTGACTATACAGGCCCCGCTGACATGGTGGTGCAGGGTACCGATGCCCGCGGCCGTCGCAAGCATTTGCAGGTGAAGATCGACGAGCAGGAATACCAGCCCAAACTGCCGGCTATACCTGCCCCGCAAAGCGAGGAACTGGTGGCCAGCGCCAGCCCGGATCTGCTGACCGCCGGTAAAGTAGAGATGGCAGCGGCTGACGAGGTAAACGCTGACCTGACACTGAAAGGCATTCTGCTGAAGGATGTGGAGATTCAGGGCGAAGCGACATGGTACAGCCCTTTAAGCTGCACCGAAAGGCAGATGCGGTTATTGATGTGAAGGACTTACCGATTGCCCCTTCCGGCAATGTAATAGAATCCTTACAGGGGCGAGTAGCAGGCGTGCAGGTATACCGTGCCGGTCCGAATGATTACAGGGCGCGCATCCGGGGTAGCAGAACCGCTCCGCTATACCTGATCGATGGCATGCCTGTGGAAGAGGGCATCACCTCGCAGCTGAACCAGTTCGACATCAGCCGCATCGAGATCCTGAAAGATCCGGCCAGCGCCAGTTTATATGGTGGTCGTGCTTCGGGTGGTGTGATTGCGCTGTATACCCGTCAGGGTGGTGAGGCGATGCAGGAAGTGGAGCCTGGTAAGTACATCATCATACACCGGGCACAGGGCTACAGCAAGGTGCGGGAGTTCTACAGTCCTGCTTACGACGGCAAAACACCGGCCAGCCGTGAGCCCGATTTGCGCACGACGCTGTACTGGAACCCGAGCGTGCAGACCGACGCAGCAGGCAAAGCAACTGTTACGTTCTACGCCGCCGATCGCAATACGACTTACAGAGCCATTGCCGAAGGTATATCCGATGCCGGTAAGCCTGGCCGGGGTGTCACAACCTTTGGTGTGAGTCTGGGAAAAGCGAACCCGTAAGACTACCATAAAAACCGCCGCTTATTCCTGAGCGGCGGTTTTTTTGTGCCTATACTTTACACGAGCCCGCTTAGTACCTGGGTTTTGCCGCCCAGTATACCTGCCGCGTTTCCGTCCAGCCAGTTGTGCAGCAGGGTGGCGTAAATGTCCCGGAAATCGATGCTATACCGGAGATCGCCCTGGTCTAGGTCCTGCAGATTGGGGCCTTCGTTGTAAATACCTGCCTGCTTTAGTTTCCCGCCGATCAGGAAAAGGTTGTTCGCCGTGCCGTGATCAGTACCGTTGCTCGCATTCTGGGCTACGCGCCTGCCAAACTCCGAAAACACCATAATCACGGTATTGTCAAACTCCTGCTGCTGCTTCAGGTCTTCCACGAAGCTATAGAGTCCCTCTGAGAGTTCGCGCAAGAGGTTCGCCTGCTGCCCCGCCTGCCGCACATGCGTGTCGAAACCGGTGAGGGAGGCGTAGTATACCCGCGACTCCACGCCCGAAGCGATTAGCTCCGCGATGGTCTTCAGGTGGCGGGCAAACTCACCGTTCGGGTATTCTTTTTTGCTGCGGTATACCTTGGTTTTCTCCTGCAGGTAGCCAGCCGATTGCTGTGTATCGATCAGTGTTTTATAGAGGTAATCTACCTGGTGGTGCGTGTGCTCCTCCGCGTGCAACTGCGCCGCCTGCTTCAGGAACTGGTCGTTCGTCGCCTGAAAAAAGCGTTTCACATCCTGTACCGCTATACCGGTATACTGTGCTCCTTTCAGCGCCAGACTAAGCGTATCGTCCACCTCAATGGCTGCGTAGTTGGCCGAAGGGCCGGAAAGACTGTCGAGGTAGCGGCCCAGCCAGCCGGTGCTCAGGTATTCGTCGGAGGCGCTGGCGGAGTGCCAGATGTCCATCGAGCGGAAGTGTGAGCGGTCCGGATCGGGATAGCCGACACTGTTCAGGATAGAAACATAGCCCTGATCGTAAAGCAGGCGCATCTTTTCCATCGCCGGGTTCAATCCGAGACCTTTTCCCAGGGTGAGCACTTCGCGGGAAGGTATAGCCAGGGAAGGGCGTGCTTTGTAATAGAGATCGTTCTGGTAAGGTACCACCGTGTTCAGACCGTCGTTGCCGCCGCTAAGCTGTATTACGACCAGCCTCTTGCCGTTGGAATTAGCCAGCAGGGACAGTCCGCCGCGGTCAAGGCCGTGCAGAAAATTGGGTACCAGCAGCATACCGGAGGCCAGCGCCGACATTTTAATGAATTCTCTTCTGGAACTTTTTGCCATAGTGCGAAAGTGAGCGGTGGAAAACTAGCATAACTGGTACTCAGGTAAAGAAAGCAGCCGCAGCGTCAGCAGCGTCACTTTGTCGGCGTGAGCAGCTCCCGAGGGTATGTGCTGCGTGAGCAGTGCCGCTGTTTCCGGGCGTAACGGTACCTGCAGCAGCTTCTGGCTCAGCCTGTCGATCAGTTCCCGGTCCTTCACTTTCTGCAATTGCTGCTGCAGTCCGTTCAGGTCGGCTTTGGCACGTACAACCCGGATTCCATCCTGCCGGCGCCTGCGTGGTGCGGTCGGTTCGGTGTCATCGTCGGGTTTCAGGTTCACCTCCAGTGCCGCATCCTGCAGCAGGGCTGGCCCGATGCGCAGCCGGAAAGCGAGTGTGGAGCTGTCGATCCAGTTTCGTCCGCCGGCCCAGCCGCTCACATTTGGGGGCCTGAACAGCTCCTGCCCCAGCGCCCGCTGTAATACCAGCGGACTACGGCCATCGCTGTAACGCACGTCAAACTGCCGCTGCAAACCAGCCAGCAGCTCGATCGGCGATTTTATTTTGCTTCCCACCACATCCGGTCCGTAAAACCACTTGGCCGTGAAGATCTTCTCCAGCAGCTTCGGTATATCGTAGCCTGTCTCGTAGAAGTAGCTGCTCAGGCTTTGGATGCGCTCCGGGTGCGGGGTATCGCTCACGAAAAAAGCGTAGATTTTCTCCGTCAGGAATTCGGCAGTGCGTGGGTTTTCAACGACAATTTGCAGGATCTCTTCCCCGCTGAAATTTCCCCGTTTCCCCATGAAGGTTTTCTTGCCCCGGTCGTGCTGTCGCGCACGAAACACGAACTCCCCCTGCGGGTTGTAAGACCAGCCGGTAAAGGCGCGGGCAGCTTCTTTTATGTCCTGTTCGGTATAGTGTCCCCGGCCCAACGTGAAGAGCTCGAGCAGTTCGCGGGCGAAGTTTTCGTTGGGGCGCTGTTTGCGGTTTTGCTGATTGTTGAGGAACTGCAACATGCCGGGGTCTTTGGAGATGGCCAGCAGCAGGTCCGGGAATTTGTCCAAAGCGTGCTCCCGGAGAGTGTTGTGCTGCTGCAGCGCAAATCGGGGTTCTCGCAGGCGGCAGGCAAAGTGCCCGTGCCAGAAAAGCGTCATCTTCTCACGCAGCTGGGCTTCGGAGGTGGCCATTTGCTGTAGCCACACGTTGTTGAGCAGCACGAATCCCTGCTGCCGTTCCCGCTGCCGCAGCAGGCGCATTTCGGCATTCTGTGCGTCGGCCTGCAGTGTTGTTTCTGTGCGCGGAAGCGCTACCTCCAATGGCACTGCCTGCCCCGACTGGCGAAGCAGTTCACGAACGGCACTTTTGATTCCGGGACTAGCCTGATCAGGCCTGAAAGGTATACCAAAGCCTGCCCTCCAGTAGAGGTGCTGCAGCTTTTGTTCGCGTGCTAAAGTTTTCATGCAGATGCCATTTAAACTTAGATGAAAAAGACTCATCGAAGTTTAAATATACCTGAAAATATATGTTAGCAGGTATGGCATCTAACAAATTTAAAGTCAGCCGGTTTTGACCGGTTCGCTGCTAGGCAAGCTGTGCCTGTTTTTCCTTTTTCGCGTACCGTTCCCGCGCCTCCAGAATCTGGTCGATGTTGAGCTTTGCCCAGTCGGCAAGCTGCAGGAGTTGCAGCAGCAGCCCCTGCCCCAGCGGTGTCAGACTGTACTCTACCCGGGGCGGAATTTCGGGGTATACCTGCCGGCTTACCAGGCCGTCCTCTTCCAGAGAGCGCAGCGTGACCGTGAGCATGCGCTGTGACACGCCGTTGATCTGGCTTTTCAGCTCGTTGAAGCGCAGCTTTTCCTCTTTACCCAGTGTCAGGATGGTATAGATGGACCACTTGTCGCCGAAACGGGCCAGAATGTCCTTAACCGGGCAGCAGGTTTCGGGTTCTGCCTTGCTGCACAAAACTTTATCAATCTTTTTCTGAATCGCAAGTCGCTGGTTCTCAACTTTAGTTACTTCCATGATACTAGGTGAGGCTGAAGTGCCTGCTTGACCAGCACAAATTTAACAAATACCTTTGAGTTACCAAAAGTAACTAAGTATTGAAACGTTACTGGTCATTTAACTGTTGTATAGACATGAATATCTTAGAATCTTTGAAATGGCGCTATGCCGCCAAGCGTATGAACGGCCAGCGCGTGCCGTCTGATAAAGTAGAGCGTATTTTGGAGGCCATCCGACTGGCCCCTTCTTCCATGGGTCTGCAGCCTTACACGGTGCTGGTGATCGAGGACGAGGAGCTGAAAAAGCAGATCCGACCGATCGCCATGAACCAGCCGCAGATTGAGGAAAGCTCACACCTGCTGGTGTTTGCCGCCTGGGACGATATCAACCCGGAGCACATCGAGGAGTACATCCGGCATACAGCCGAGGTGCGCAACATGCCTGCCGAGCAGCTGAATGATTTCAAAAACACGCTGCTAGGTATAGCCGATCGCAACACACAGGAGCAGAACTTCAACTGGGCCGCCCGTCAGGCTTACATCGCCTTTGGCGTGGGACTGGTAGCCGCTGCCGCTGAGCAGGTAGACGCTACCCCGATGGAGGGCTTCGACGCAGCCGCTTTGGACAAACTGCTGAACCTGCCTGAGAAAGGTCTGCGCAGTGTGACCATCATGCCGCTGGGCTACCGCGATGCCGACAACGACTGGCTGGCCAAACTGCCGAAAGTAAGACGTCAGAAGGAAAAATTCGTACTGGAAGCATAGGCTTCACAATAGCAGATTCAGCCGACAGCTGCCTCTATCGGGTAGCCGTCGGCTTACGCATTTAAAGAAATTACTATGACAAAGCAGAAAATCAAAATAGACATCTTCTCCGACATCAACTGCCCCTGGTGCTATGTAGGCGAGCGCAGACTCGACAAAGCCCAGCAGCAGGTGGGAGATCAATATGAAGCCGAGATCTCTTTCAAAGCCTTTGAGCTGAACCCGAACATTCCGCAGGATGGCATGGGCCGACTCGACTACTTCAAAGGCAATTACGGTGAGCAGATCGTGTCGCAGGTGCCGGCTATGGACCAGCGCATGACCGAGGCTGGTGCTGAGGAGGGTATAAAGTTCAACTTCTCAGAGGGTATGACGGTGAACAACACGTTTAACGGTCACCGCCTGATCTGGCTGGCAGGCCAGTACGGGGTGCAGCACGAGGTTGCCAATGCGCTGTTCAAAGCTTACTTCACCGAAAACCGTAACATGAATGACCTGGCCGTGCTGAAGGAAATAGGTATAGCCGAAGGTATACCGGCTGAGCGGCTGGAAAACTTCTTCCAAAGCGAAGAAGGCAAACAGGAAGTGCGCCAGATGGAAGCTTTTGCGCAGTCTGCAGGTATAACCGGCGTGCCCGCTTTTGTGATCAACGACCAATACCTGGTGAGCGGCGCACAGCCTGCCGAAACTTTCCTGAACTTATTTAAGCAAGTAGCGCCTGCCATCCAGAAGCTCGACATAGAAGGCGACAGCTGCGAGGTAGGCGGAGTGTGCTAAAAAACTAAAGCTATGGCAGACAAAAAACTAAGTGATATCAAACTATCCGTGCTCGATCTGGTGCCTATCCGCACAGGCAAGAGCATCCACGACTCCTTTCAGCATAGTCTGGAGCTGGCCAGCCACGTAGAGCAGCTGGGCTATACCCGCTACTGGCTGGCAGAGCACCACAACATGCCCGGCATCGCCAGTTCGGCCACTGTCGTGCTAATCGGCTACATTGCTGGTGGCACTTCTACCTTACGGGTGGGATCTGGTGGCATCATGCTGCCCAATCATGCGCCGTTGGTAGTGGCCGAGCAGTTCGGTACGCTCGAAAGTCTATACCCCGGCCGCATCGATCTGGGTCTGGGGCGAGCGCCCGGCACCGACCAGGTAACAGCCTATGCGCTGCGCCGCGACCTGCAGGGCAATGTGGAGGATTTCCCGAACAATGTGGCAGAGCTAAAACAATACCTAAGTGCCGACAACAGCACGGCCAAGGTACGCGCTATACCTGGCGAGGGCCTCGACATACCTATCTGGATACTCGGCTCGAGCACCTTCGGCGCACAACTAGCCGGTATGATGGGACTGCCGTACGCCTTTGCGAGTCACTTCGCCCCTGCCGCACTGCACGCAGCGCTCCAGGTATACCGCGAAAGTTTCCGGCCATCTGAGCAGTTGCAGGAGCCTTACGCTATGGCCTGCGTGAACGTGGTGGCCGCGGACACCGACGCAGAGGCGGAGCACCTGGCAACTTCCCTGTATCAGTCTTTCCTGAACGTGATTCAGGGCAAGGCCCTGCCGATGCAGCCGCCTGTAGAGAGCATGAAAGGCTGCTGGAGTCTGCAGGAGGAGTACGCCGTGAAGCAGATGCTGCGCTACAGCTTTGTGGGCAGCAAGAAGTCGGTGCAGGAAGAGCTGCAGGCCTTTGTGGACGAGACGCAGGTAGACGAGCTGATGATCTCGACCGGTATCTTCGATCCGGCTAAACGACTGCACTCCTATACCTTGCTCTCTGAGATCAGCGAACTCGCAGGCGCTAAGGTATAAGCCGAAGCAAATTCATGAAACATAAGGTCTAGGTTTTGTATACCTGACCCGCTATTCATCAACAGACCCGAAATTCGCTTCGGGTCTGTTTTTTTTTATACCTATACCTGTATGCCAGCGCCACTCACCTTTTATTCGATGCTCCTCCCCTCCTTTTCTGCAACGATTTAATCTACTATCGTACAACTTATTGTTGAATGGTTTCAAATTAAATCAAACATAAAGCTATGGAAGAGACATCAAAAAAGGACGATAACACCTTTATTGAGCGACTGGCGCAGCGACTGGGCATTACGGCGAATGCCAGTACCATTTATGGTGAACCGGTAGAGCGCGATGGCGTGACGGTTATACCTGCGGCTAAGGCCATGTACGGCTTCGGGGGAGGCAGTGGCTCCAAAGCAGGCGAAGAAGGAATCGGCGGCGGTGGCGGTGTGGGCATCAAGCCCGTGGGCTACATCGAGATAAAGGACGGGAACACCAAATTCAGATCCATACCAGATCCGGAACGGGTGGTAAAGATAATCGGTGTGAGTGGTGTCATGGCCCTGCTGCTGGTTAAAGCCGTTACCAAGATGCTGGACCGTCAATAAGCCCGGCTGCGTGATGAAAGGAATGGAATCATCTGCAGGGGAGCCTTCCTTACAGAAAACCCTGATGAGAGGTACTGCTGTCTGGCTGTTGCTCATGGGTGCCGAGGTAATACACGGCATTGCCCGCACAGCTTTGCTGGCACCCCGGACCGGCGACTTTAAAGCCAGGCAGATCAGTGTCTTCTCGGGGTCTGCCCTGATTTTGAGCATTACCTACCTAACCATCAGCTGGATCGGCAGCCGCAACAAAAGCACGCTGCTGCGCCTGGGTATAGCGTGGCTTCTGCTCACGCTGCTCTTTGAATTTGTGCTTGGCCGTAAGGTGCTGCACCTCTCCTGGCAGCGGCTCCTCTCCGATTACAACCTCCGGAAAGGCGGTCTGCAACCCATTGGTTTGGTAATGATGACACTGGCCCCGCTCCTGATGGAGCGCCTGAAAAGAAAAGAGCAGCGACTACTGTAGAAGGCAAATCTGGCTACTGCCCTGCTTTATTCCGTGGCGGGTTGATCATGATGTGTGCCCCGTGCGTGCCGGGATGCATGATCCAGGGCATGGCTACGGAGCCTTGGTCCGGCTTGAGCGGCAGACCTGTGCTCTCAGCTGTAGCCCAGGGAATGTAAACCACATAACGCAAATAGCCGTCAGCCACCTCGCCGGTTCGCATGTTCACCTGCTCCTCAGGAGCACTGTACACGAAGAGCGTGGTAGGCTGTTTGGGCATGTTCAGTTTCCCGCTCTTGGCTTCTTTTTCACGCATATCAAAAATCTCGTTGGCGCTAACACCTTGTCGGCGCAACTCACGGCCACGTGCCATAAAAGGCTCCAGGTCACGGTGATAGCATGAGGCCGAAAACCCTGGCTGGTTCGGGTCGTCGGCCAGGCAGATCAGTTCGTTTGTTCCTTTCCTCAATGTCACCACCTCTCCTTTTTGATTGTATCCCAGCACAGTAGCACCCTCGCGCATATCGGCAGGGGCGGCCAGCACGGCTGTTTTGATCTGATTTTCAGGAGTGGGTACAGTAGTGCTCTGGGCTTGGCTGCTATACCCAACCAGCAGCATGAAAATGAAAGCTACGAAGTGTTTCATATCGGTTTTGGAGCTTAGAATGTTCAACTAATTGAGGGCTGAATCTCAGCTTCTACCCTGTACGAAGAAAATCAGAAAAGGCTTAGGCCATGTTGTCTTCTGATGCCAGCAACGTATCTATGCCTGCTGGTAGCCCCCTCCGGGTTCCGTAGCTATACCTATCAAGACATCAACATATTAAGATATTTTAGTTATCTTAACGCTACCAACCAATTAACCCGCTCTCATGGCTGAACCCAACTACCGGCTACAATACTACATGTTCCTGCTCAGCAAGCACTTCCGAAAAATTTTGCTTGGACTGTTTTTGCTGATCCTCCTCCTCACTTCCGTGAAAACGGTAGGTCCTGAAGAAGAAGGCGTGGTAATGTACGTGGGCCACTACGACCGCACCGTGCAGCCGGGGCTTAACTTCATTTTGCCTTTTGGCATTGAGGAGATGCGGAAGATCCCGGTGCAGCGCCAGCTCAAGCAGGAGTTTGGTTTCAGAACGCTGGATGCCGGCAGAAACACACAGTATTCTAAAGCAGACTTCAATGATGAGTCGCTGATGCTGACCGGCGACCTGAACCTGGCCAACGTAGAATGGGTGGTGCAGTACCGGATTGTGAACTCCTATAATTACCTGTTCAAGGTGCGTGACGCTGAGAAGGCCCTGCGAGATATGTCTGAGTCGGCGATGCGCAAAATAGTGGGCGACCGCACTGTAAATGAAGTGCTCACCGTTGGGCGCCAGGAAGTGGCTACCAGCATGGAGGTACTGCTGCAGCGTATGTGTGACGAGTACGAAAACGGTATCCGCATCGACCAGGTGGTGCTGCAGGACGTGAATCCGCCAGAGACTGTGAAGCCGTCTTTCAACGCCGTAAACCAGGCCCAGCAGGAGCGCGAGACACTCATCAACCAGGCGGAGTCAGAGTATAACCGCATCATTCCGCGTGCCCGTGGCGAGGCCGATGAAACGATCCAGTTAGCCGAGGCCTATGCGCTGACGCGTGTGAACGTGGCAACTGGTGAAGCCGCCCGTTTCAACTCCCTTTTCGAAGAGTATGTGAAAGCTCCTGAGGTAACCAAGAAGCGTCTATACCTGGAAACCATGGAACGCATTCTGCCAAAAATTGGTGATAAAGTGATCGTAGATGAGCGTGGCAACAATGTGCTGCCGCTGCTGAACCTGAATCAGAATAAAACTCAAACTCCAACTAAATAGCCTGTGAACACTCCTAAAATACTATCGCTCATAGCTGCTGTACTTCTGCTAACGCTGCTTTTCACAAGCGTATTCGTACTCGATGAGACTAAGCAGGCCATTGTCACGCAGTTTGGTAAACCTGTAGGCGAACCCCGCACGCAGCCAGGTTTGCACTTCAAAATCCCGATCATCCAGAAAGTGCAGTTTTTTGACAAGCGCTACCTTGAGTGGGACGGCGACGCCAACCAGGTACCGACCAAGGACAAGAAGTTCATCTTTGTAGATTCCTACGCCCGCTGGCAGATCACCAACCCGCTGCAGTTTTTCATCCGACTGCGCGACGAGCGCTCGGGCCAGTCACGCCTCGATGACATACTGGACGGTGAAACCCGCAACGCCATCGCCAGCCACGACCTGTTGGACATCGTGCGCTCCACCAACCGCGAGCCGGAAATAGCAGACGAGATTATGGAGGACCTTGAAAACCTCGAGAAGATTTCAGTAGGACGTGACAAAATAGAGGCGCTGATCCTGAAACGAGCCAATGAACGCACCTCTGATTTAGGCGTGCAGATCCTGGATTTCCGTTTTAAGCGCATGAATTATGTGGACGAGGTGCGCAACAGGGTATACGACCGCATGATCAGTGAGCGTAACCGAATTGCCGACCAGTTCCGTTCGGAAGGTCAGGGTGAGGCCCGCAAGATTCAGGGTAACAAAGAGCGTGACCTGGCCCAGATCACCTCCCAGGCCACCCGCGAAGCCGAAGTGATCCGTGGTAAAGCTGACGCACAAGCCACCTCCATCTACGCCTCTGCCTACAACCGTAACGCACAAGCGCGTGAACTATATGGCTTCCTCCGCTCTATGGAGACGCTGGAGAAGTCATTTGATGACAAGACGAGTATCATTTTGTCAACAGACTCGGAATTGTATAGGTATTTGAAAAGAGCGAACTGAGGAAAGTTTAAGAGTCGAGGAGTTTGAGCGTTTAGGAGTTAAAAAGGGAGAAAGGTGCGAATTCTTGTAGGGACAGATCGCGACCTGTCTGAATCGTATATGAGTATTTTGAATCAGAAATAATTGCTAATGTAAAAGGGCCAGCTGTATATGCAGCTGGCCCTTTTCTTTATCTAATAAGGTAACTCTGTTGTCCTTTACATGCTGTCCCTTGACTAAAACAGCGACAGCTGCTCCCCTGCCGGTGTGATATCAGCTACAGACAAGGTCCGACCGAAAATATCCCCCTGGCTGCGGATGTGGTAAACGGCGGTTTCTTCGAAGCGGGAAGCGACTACTACTTCTGTACCGTCGGCGCAGGTGTCGAACAGGCTCTTGGCCAGCTTCGGACAGTTATTGTCTTTGGAAAGGTGCGACAGGAATACATGGCTCATGAAGGCCGGTTTGTGCGCCACAAACAGCTCTAGCGCCTGCTTGTTGGACATGTGCCCATGGTTGCCGCTGATGCGGCGCTTCAGGTAGTAGGGGTAGTAACTCTGCTCCAGCATGCCGTCGTCGTAGTTCGTTTCCAGGAAAGCGGCATGGCACTGCTGGAAATGCCGGATCACATGGTCGCAAGGCGTACCGATGTCCGTGAACACGCCGATAGTTACACCATTGCCTTCCACCACAAAGCTATGCGGGTCAGCTGCGTCATGAAATTTCGGGAAGCCTGTTACGCTCAATCCCCCAACCTGCACCGACTCATAGCCAGTAAACGACAGCACCTCCACCCCACTCAGGTCCATGCGGGAGCGGTACAGGGTATCGGATGTTATGTAAACGGGCAGTTTGTACTTACGGGCCAGTACTGGTATACCTTTGATGTGATCGGAGTGCTCGTGTGACACGAAAATAGCCTTTACCTTGCGCATGGACAGGCCCAAACGGCGCATACGCGTCTCCGTTTCGCGGCACGAAATACCAGCATCTACCAGCACAGCTTCGTGCTCGTTGCCGATGTAGTAACAGTTTCCGTTGCTGCCGGAGTTAAGGGAGGTAATTGCTAAAGACATAGAAGTACAAAGGTCGGGCTTATCCGGAGATAAGTCAACCTGCTAAAGCTTTAAATAATTCCTGCTCCTTGATTTTAAAACACGAGGATTGAAGCCACGGCTTGGTAAACGTAAGAGCCCCTTCAGTTTATACCTCCAAGTTTATTTTACATCTCTTACCATTACCAAATCAAAGTAGCGAATGAACCCTCGCTCGCGTCCCGCGAGTGTGAGTCATCTAGTGGCGTCCCGCCACTTGTGCTACAGGCTCAGGTTTTAGCGGCCAGAGTCCGCCGGATAGCTCACACTCGCGGGACGCGAGCGAGGGCAAATTAGCACCCGAACGATTCGATAATGGTATCAGCTATACTTTATAATTCCTCCAGCTATACCTTACAAACCTTCCGTAGCCTCCAACCTACTTGGCTTAAACTGACTCAGCACATCCTTTATACCTGCCAGTCCGCCGGAGATGTTCTCCATCTCCGATAGCACCTGCCCTACCTGGTTGTTGCCGCCGAAGCCTTTGAGCTTGTTGTTGCGCACGAAGGTGGCTTTGATGTCTTCCCAGCGTTGGGCCTCGGCCTCGGTCATGATACCAATCAGCTGCTTGAACTTGAGCATGTTGGCTTCGGCACCGGACGTGAGCGTCTGCGACTCGGCTTCGTAATGCGACAGGATCAGCGTCTGCAGTTCCTGGTCGTTCATGATCGGCATCACCTTCTCGGCCAGCTTGTTCATGTTGCGGTAAGAGCCCTGCAGCTTAAAGGCCGGTTCGGTGCGGTACTCGTCTGCCTGCGCCGCCGAGCGGATGTACTCGAGGTTCACTTTCAGGATCACGTCCTGGATCTTGAGCAATTTCTTCAGCACCAACACATACTCGTTGAGTTCGGCTGCCGAGTGGTTGCCTTCAAACTCCAGCCCTTCGCTGTTGCCCGTTTCTGCCAGCTGAATCAGGGCATAAATATCCTTCTGACTCTTCGCCGCCAGCTTGGCCAGCACGGTGTTGGAGGTGAGGGAGTTTTCGATGTAGCTCAGTCGGAACACATCTTCTGTGTCGCCGATGATGTCGCCGAGGTTGTAGATGTCGGCGCGGTTGGCGAGCATGTCTGGAATGCGGAACTTCTCTCCTGTCTCGGTGTAAGGGTTCCCAGCCATCACCACGCATACCTTCTTACCCCGGAAGTCATAGGTTTTGCTGCGGCCTTTGTACACGCCTTCGATCTTGCGCTGTGCGTCGCAAAGGGAGATGAACTTCTGCAGAAACTCCGGGTTACAGTGCTGGATGTCGTCGAGGTAGATCATCACGTTGTCGCCCATCTCAAAGGACAGATTCAGCTTCTCGAGCTCTTCGCGGGCTGCAGCGTTGGGTGCCTCTTTCGGGTCCAGCGCCGTCACCTGGTGCCCGATAGCAGGACCGTTGATCTTCATAAAGATAATGCCTAGGCGGTTGGCGATGTACTCCATGATGGTCGTCTTACCATAGCCTGGCGGTGAGAGCAAAAGCAACATGCCCATCAGGTCGGTGCGCTTGGTCTCGCCTGCCGTGCCGATCTGCTTGGCCAGGTTGGCGCCGATCAGCGGCAGGTATACCTGGTCGATCAATTTATTGCGCACAAAAGACGAGAGCACCCGCGGCTTGAATTCGTTCAGCCGCAGCGCCTGCTCGGCCTGCTGCGTCAGGTTCTTTTTGAGCTCCGTAAAAGCTGTGAACGCGGTAGCCGTGCTACTGGTATAGTCACGGAGACGGTGCAGAAACTGGTGGTAGTTCAACTGGTAGCTTTGTCCCTGCACCTGCTGGTGAGCACCCTGCATACCTTGCAGATTCTCTTTCAGGACCGTGTGCACCACCTGCAGGGGACTGTAGCTGTCGGTGAGCAAGAGCGTGGCCACTTCAGCCACATACTCGGCTTTGTCGTGCTGCCCGGCCTGCGCAATGTAGGCCTTGAGCCAATGCTGAATCAGCTCGAACTGGTGCACCACGTTCTCCTCCAGCGCCTTTACCGATTCCTCAAAACGATCCAGCACCTTGCGCTCCGTCAGGAAATGTTTGAAGCCATCATACAACACGTCGGCCTGACTGTCGATCACAAAATGGTTGCCACGGGTGAGCTCGTAAAACAGGTATTCGCCCGCCTCGGCTGCATTGGCTTCTTTGCACAGTCCTGTCTCCTGCTGAAAGGTATAGAGCTCCTGCTGCAGACCCGCTTTCACGTCATCAAACTCATGCGTGTCGGGGAAGACCTGCAGGATAACGCTTATACCTTGTAACTGGTGGGTAAGTACTTTCTTCTTCGACTCCGGCGCAAACACCTGCCAGTACAGCTGCGCACAGGCCCTGTCGATGGAGGTATAGCGGAGCAAGTCGGCTGTTTTGATCAGGCGGATCAGGGCGGCCAAGATAAGGGCTGCGTCGTGGTCGTGCACGCCTTTCATGTAGCCCTCGTTGAAGCGCACAGCCATGAACTTGTTCACGTAGTCGGTCAGCTCGGCCTCCGTGAGTTTGTGCAGTTCGTCGATACTCAGGTAGCGCAGGCTGCTCTCGTTTTGCTGCCTGTTTATACCTGTGTCCTGCGCCGCTTCCAGCACTTTGAAGGCCAGGTACTCGGCGCGGTATACCTGGTTGTTTTCCGACACCAGCGTCTGCTCCCATACCGGGCGGTAGCTCAAAAACTGGTCGTCGGTGATCTTCTCAAAAAAGCTGGTACCGGTGAGGTGGTAGTACATGGCCTCGTCGCGGTGCACCACGCTCAACTCCAGCGGCTGGGTGTTCACCGTGAACTGGTGCTTGCCGAATTTCAGGATGTTGGCGCCGTCCACGAACAGTTCCTGTTTGTCCTTGAGCTGACGAATAGCGTCTTCCTTCAGCGTTTTGAGGCGGCTCTGGATGGTGTCGGCCTTTACCGTGTCGCCTATACCTAAGAGTTCCTCCACTGTGCTCCGCACCTTTTCGATCATGAGGTCGGAGGCGAAGTAGCCGTTGATCTCGCTCACAGAAGTCAGCTTGCCCGCCCGGTTCTGCACGGCTTTCAGAATACGGTCTGCCGCCTGTTGCAGGCTGTTGGCGCGCTTGTTCTGCGCCTCCTGCAGCTGCACTTTCTTCGATTCAAAGGCGCTGTAGATCTCCTCCCGCTTAACGGTGAGCTGCTCGATGAACTCGTCGAAATCCGGGAAGCGGCCTTCCAGTTCCTCCAGCTGCACCATCAGTTTGGCCAGGTACTCCTCGCATTTCTGCGGCGAGTCCGACACGTCGAGGTAGTTGACTACGCTCTGGCTGATCAGTTTGATCTGGGAGTTGAATTCGGCTTTTCCTTCCTGACTCAGCAAGTCCTTGCGCTTGCGGCGCAGGGCAGCCCGGGTCTGGTTGAAGGTGGCGTAAATAGCGAGATGGTGTCGATGATACGCGTAGTCTGGGTGGCGTCTTCGATCTTGAGGTTGCTCACCACATCGATCAGCATTTCCAGCTCTGCCGACACCGCCGCAATTTCTTTGTCGGTCGCGTCGGCTTCGATTACCTTGGCAATCCCTTCAATGGCCGTGTTGATCTCCTTTACCTGTTTCTCGTAAGGAGCCAGCGCATTGGGCTGCAACAGAAAACCAACGGCACCGTTGGCAGTTTCCTGAGCAAAGGCCTGCAGCTGCGTTTCGTACTTTTCGATGGTCGGCAAGTCGGTGTAGCGCAGCTCTTTGAGCGAGATCACTTCGCCGCGTATACCCCGCAGGTCGGCCAGGTAACGCACATAGTCGTTGATGCTTTCGGCCTTTTTGTGCTTCAGCGTCTGGATAAGCGTGTCCGCCTGCCCCAGCACCTTTCCGATCTGTGCCTGCGTGTTTTTCTTAATGCTGAGCACTTTTTCGTACTCCTCCACTGCCGCCGTAGCTGTCTGCCGGATAGCTGAAAGCGGGGCCGCCAGGTTGTAGGTTTCGGCACGGTTGAGCCAGTGGTAAGAGTCCAGCACATCCGTCGTTTTCTTGATCAGGTCCAGGTATAGGTTGGCGTAGGAATCCTCCTTGTTGAGCAGTGTCAATACCTCGTTGCTCTCAGCCATCGCCCGCACAATATCCTTATTGCCGATCTTGTAGAGGTAGGACTCCTGCGTGACCGGTATGGTAAAGTTTGGTCCGATATAAGGCGTTTGCCAGAGCTGGATGGCGTGGTGCTTCTGCGCCTCTTCATCAGCCCGGAAATAGCATAGCTCCCCGTTTTCGTAGATGGCGTAACCGTGGCAGATGATCGGCGTTTCGATCTGCTGCGTGATCAGGTTGTAGGACAGCAACAGGTAAATGCTCTGCTCCTTGTTGTAGAACACGTACAGGAAATCCTCGCCGTTCGGGGAAGCAATGCGCTTCTCAAACAGCATGTCCTGCAGATTGTTGTCGAATTGCTTGAACTCGCCCGTCTGCAGGTAGTAACCATAGGCATAAATAATGCCCTGCCCGTCGGGCAACAGCACACAGCTGTGCTCCAGCGCGTCGATGCGGCGCGCTTCTTTGAGCCTGGAGTTGAAGACGATGTAGCGGTAATTGTTCTCGCGGTAAGGCCGGATCTTCAACAAGATGATGTTCCCGAGAATAGCGTAATAGATCTCCGAGTCGTCCAGCGTCTGGTCCTTGTCCTCTACTTCTTCCGAGTAAATGCCCCGGCCCGAGTCGGTGTTGTCCTCTACCTTGATGGTGAGGTCGCCGCCTACTGTCTCCACAAACACCTTGTCCTCGATGGACACGTGCGGGTGCTTGCCTTTGCGCTGGGCTTCGCGGGTGGTGCGTTTCCAGCTGAAGTCGTGCTGGTTGGGGAAGACATACTCGTGGTCGCTGCGGTTGTCGATGTAGGTGATCGTATCGCCTTTGAGCAGCCACTTAAATGTCTTGATATCGTTGACGCCCTTGCCCACCCGAAACACCATGTACAGGTAGTTGCCGATGTGCGCAAACTTGACGAACTGGGTGTTCTTGTAGTATTTGTAAAGCTTCTGAAAGTCGTCCTGAAAGGTCTTGTCCTGCAGCAAATCGAGCGGCTGCTGGTGGAAGCTGTGGCCCTCGTAGGTATAGACGCCAAACACATCCGACAGCTCCACCTCCGACTTCAGGCCCAGGTATACGTTGTAGCCAAAAAGCAAGGTATAGCCCACCGGCACCATGTCCGAAGGCACGCAGTTGTTCTCGGTGGTGATGCGCTCGGTCGTGATCAGCTTCGTCTCGATCGCCCCGAACACGCTCTTCCGCTCCTGGTTCAGTTGCTCCAGTTGCGTGCGCAGTTCAGCCCCGCTTTTCTGCAGACGGTTCCGTAGGATTTCATAAGTGCCCCCCTCCAGCTGCACGTTTTCGGCAGTTGCGGTGGTGGCGGTATTGGTATCTTCCATGTGGGTGGAGGATTAAGAATTTAAGATTGGTAAGTTTTGGCTTCATTGAAAGCCAATTGTTTTCACGGCTTATTTTGTACTAGTGGCATAGGTAACGTTCAGGCTAAGGCAAGTGACAGTTTCATAGCAAGTTCTTGTCGACAATGATAGATGTAGGAATAGGTGGGCCTGAAGTCTAGATACACCTAACCATGCGCTATAACTTTTGTTAGCCACTGGTGCCTCCTTATTCTTTTAGTTGTAATATTCCTTCATTGATTCTGTTTAATATAGTTTCATAAACTTCCTTACCCAGAATTTTCTCAAAGACTGAATTGATGTCTAAGTCTAAATTGTTTATCCTAAATATTCGGTCTTCTAGAAAAGGACTCTTCATTATAAAATAGCTCTCCGCTCTAGATTTTACTAGTCCTAAAAACTGAGATTCGTTTTCAATATCAGATAGTTCAATAATTCTTGTAGTTTGTGTCTCTGTGAGTTTTTCAACAAAGGTTTTGAACTCCAAGGAATCCTTATCAATAATGACTTTATTTTTCTTAGTTAAAGTGCCCAATTCATTCGCAACGTCGTTGAATTGTTCAATTTTATAAATCACAATATCTTCTCTTATACATTCAGATTCTTCAAAATCAGATAAGTCAAAAACTGATTTTTTAATCTTGACCAATAGATTTGGTAGAATCTCATAGATATTTTGGTGAGAGATTTCTAAAACTGTGTAATGCTCACCCCTACTATTAGTTAAATGTAGATCGAAAATTCCTGATCTGTTTCCAAACGAAAATGTATAATGAAACCCTTTACTTAGAAATGAATTTCCAAATACGAGTTTATTCCCAAGAATCGTAAACCACAGGTTATTATTCAGTTTTATTTTATTAGCAATTTTATTCATGAATTGAACTTTTGCCTAATACAGGAATAAAAAGCCCCTCTCCTGTTCTTAGGAGAGGGGTTTGGGGTGAGGTTAATTCAATGAAATGTACGGCTTATCCGCAATCCCCATGGCCGTGGCCGTGCTGGTCAGCTGCTTCAGGGTATTGAGCGTACTTTCGTCGGCGCTGTTTTGCATCATCTTCAGCAGGAGGGCCGATACACTCAGGTTGCGCACATCATCCGATGTCATGCCGAACTGGTTGATGAACTGCTGCAGGTTTTCGCGGAAGTCCACGTGGCCGTTGCCGTTTGGCTGGAAGAAAGTTTCCTTCACCGTGTTCAGCACTTCGCTGTTGCCTACTAAGCGGTCTACCTGCTTGCCTTTGGTGATGGAGCCCACAATCTGGTCGAAGAACATGGTTTCGCCACCCACAATATCAATCTTCGCTGCTTTCAGCGCCTCGGCGATCACTTCGGCCTGTGAAGCGGCAATGTCTTTCTGGATATTGATCTGCGCCAGTTCGATGGACTTGTCTTTCTCCAGGCGCAGCTTGAATTCCTCGTGCTCTTTGCCCACGCCATCGAGCTTGCGCATGGCTTCGGCTTTCTCCTCTATACCTTTGGCGTCTACCGTAAACTTCTCGCCGATCACACGGGCCTCTGCCAGACCACGCTTTTCTTCGGCAGCTGCCATGTTTTCTACACAGTGGCTTCGGCTATACCTTTCTCTTTGGTCACTTTGGCAGTTACCATACCCAGTTTTTCGTCGGCTTCGGCCTGTGCATTGGCTTTGGCTTTGATCACCAGCGCCTCAGCCTCCCCTTCTTTCTGACGGGCATGGGCTTTGGCCTCCATCACCTGTGCTTCTGACAAGCCAAGCGCTGCTGCCTGTGCCGCCTCGGCTTCGGCCATAGTCTTGATGGCCTGTGCGCGGTTGTTCGCCGACACCTGCTCTGCCTCTGCGTCGATGAGTAGTTGTTTGGCACGGTATTCTGCTGCCTGACGGGCTGCCTCGGCGCTCTTGATTTCTTTCACCAGCGCCTCTTCTGCCTCTTTTTCGGCATTTTTGATCGCTACCAGTTTCTCACGCTCTGCCTCTGCAATGGCCTTGGTGTCTTTGATCTTCTCTTCTTCCTCCACCACGGCTTTCTCCACGGTTACACGCTCGCGGATGATGCCCTGTATGTTCTTGCGCTCTTCTTCGATGGCTTTCTCTTTCTCGATCTGCGCCAAAGACACGATGCGCTCTTTCTCGTTCGCTTCCAGCAAGCGTGCCTGCTCCACACGCTCGGTTTCGATGGCGTCGGTGCGTTGCTTGCTACGCTCAGCACCAGGATCTGGCGGTCTTTGTTCTGCTCGGCAATCTTCACTTCCTCGTCCGTCGCGATGCGGGCTTTCTCTGCTTTCAGGCGCTCTTCGTGGCGCACTTTCTCCATCTCGGCGAACTCACGGGACTTGATGTTGGCAATCTCGCGCTTCTGCTTTTCCTCGTTCTCCGCCAGTTGTTTCTCGAGCTCCAGGATGGTCTCCTGCGCTTCTACATCCTGCTTCTTGATGGTTTTCTGCTTCTCGCGCTCGATCAGGTTGGCCTGCACTTTCTGCTTGGCGGTCAGGTCAATGATCTTCTTGATACCCTCGGCGTCGAGGATGTTGTTTTCGTTCAGGTTCTGGATTGGCGTCTGCTCCAGGTAGTCGATGGCGCAGTCGTCGAGGATGTAGCCGTTCAGGTCGGTACCGATGGTCTGGATGATCTGGCGTTTGAAGTCGTCGCGGCTGTTGTAGAGCTCCACGAAGTCGAAGTGCTTGCCCACGGTCTTCAGCGCTTCCGAGAATTTCGCGTCGAACAGGCTCTCCAGTGCCGAGTGGTCGGAGGCACGTTTACAGCCAATCGACTGCGCCACCTGGATCACATCTTCCGGCGTTTTGTTCACGCGCAAAAAGAAGTTCACTTTGATGTCAGCACGCATGTTGTCTTTACAGATCAGGCCTTCGGAACCTGTTCTGGAGATTACAATGGTTTTGAGGGTGATGTCCATCACCTCCAGCTTATGGATGACCGGCACGATGAAAATGCCGGAGAAAGACACTTTCGTATCGCCCAGACCGGTACGTACCATGGCTTCGCCTTGTATGGCTTTATGGTACATTTTGATGACAAAGACAATTAAGCCAATAGCGAATACCGCCAACATGATGACGATAGACAGGGATAAAGATTCTAACATGCGAATTAAATGGTTTGGTAAGGTTCTATCAGGTAAAATTTGTTTTCAGCATTGTACTCGAGCACGAGCGCGGTCTCCCCTTTCTGCACAGCGGAGCCCTGGGTGGTTCTGACATTGAGCAAGAGCGGCGCACCGGTCGTTTTCACAGCGGCCTGCCCCATGTCAGTGCCATTTGCCGGCAGAATGACCGTGCAGATCTGCCCGATGATGTTGGCAGCTGATTCATGTTTTTTCTCCAGGGCCGCAAAGACGCCCACAAAGGGCATGGTCAGGAATTTGGACACAAACAGCGCGGCAATGAAAGAGGGAATCAGGTATAGCCACCCCAGTAAGGTATAGCCGTCGTTGAAGTAGTAGTTGGCCAGGATGGAGATCGCCCAGAAAGGCAGCGCCAGGAAAGTGAGGAACACCATGAACGGCACCTTGCCCAGGTTGAAGAAGGCCAGCACGTTGTTGAGCCAACTCACGGACGATATGCCATCAGCATCCACATCGGGCTCTACTTCCACATCAAAAAAGTCGAGGTCCAGCAAACCGAAGATCACGGCAAGCCAGTACAGCATGACGAAGAGCAGTAAGGCAGTTGGGAGGATGTTGACGGAAGAAAATGTAGCTTGTATAAGTTCGTTCATAGGCAAAAGCAGGGATAAGGTGTATTGTGCTATAAATATAAAAGAATATTCATAACAAAGCATATACTTTTTGCATTGAAAGCACAGAAAAAATCAGAAATGCGCGGCATCCACTATCTTTGCAATGAAGTTTACCAATGGCAGTCTGCACAAAGCCTGCCCTGATTTATACATGCAAAACCGCTACAGCAAAGAAATTATACCTGTCGAAGGATGGGACCGCGAAGAGACGTTCCGCTTTTTCAACACCTTCACCCAACCCTTTTTTAACGTACACACCGAGGCCGATATCACGCCGCTTTACCAGTATTGCAAACAGCAGGGCCTGTCCATTTCGCTGGCTTACATGCATGCCACCGTGCAGGCCGCCCGAAATACGGAAAGCTTCCTGCTCCGCATCGAAAACGGGCAGGTTGTTAGGTATAGCGGACTGGATTTGTCCACCACCATCCTAAAGGACAACAAGCAGATCGCCTTTACCCACTTCCCCTACCACGAAAAGCTGGAGGACTTCTGTGCCGAAGGGGCACGCATTATAGCGGAAGTAAAGAAAAGTACGAAGCTCTTCAACGGCCATCAGGGTGTAGACCTGCTGCACATGACTACTCTGCCCTGGTTTACTTTTAAAGGGATGGAGCATGCCTTTTCAATTGGTCAGGAAGACCCGGGCGTACCGAAGATCGGCTACGGCAAACTGGAAATGCGCGGTGACAAGGTATACCTGCCCATCAGTGTCGGGCTGCACCATGCGCTGGCGGACGGCTACCACCTGCACCTGTTTATGGAGGAGCTCGGCCAGGTGATTCGAGGCTATACCTTGTAGAATTCTACTTATTTCTTGCGCTATACCTGACCTCGGTATAAAGCACAATAATGTTTAAACATTTTAGATAGATTTCTCTTGGCCTATATAGTGATAATCAATATATTGTGTAGCTGTAGGGGTTTGTCCCTACCTGAAACTTCTTCACCTTTCAACCTACCAATATGTGGCGATCCGTTATCACTGGCACCGGCAGTTATATTCCGACAGAAGTAAAAACCAACCAGGATTTTACCTCTCACGATTTTTACACAGAACAGAACGTCCCGATCGGGGTCTGTCCGAATGTGGTCGTCGAGAAGTTTCAGAAAATAACAGGCATAGCCGAGCGCCGCTACGTGGCCTCTCACCTGACTACCTCCGACATCGCAACCCTGGCTGCTGAAGAGGCGATCCGGGACAGCGGCATCGACCCCGAAACGCTGGACATGATCATTGTGGCCCACAACTTCGGCAACGTGATTGAGGGTACGATTCAGTCGGATGCCGTGCCGGCACTTGCTAGCCGCGTGAAGCACAACCTCAAGATCAAGAGCCCGAACTGTGTGGCCTACGATATCCTGTTCGGTTGTCCGGGCTGGGTGCAGGGTGTAATTCAGGCCGATGCTTTTTTCAAGGCAGGTATGGCCCGCAAAGCACTCGTGATCGGGGCCGAAACCCTCTCCCGGGTCATCGACCTCTACGACCGCGACAGCATGATCTTCAGCGATGGCGCCGGAGCCTCTGTGGTGGAGTACCGCGAAGTGCCCGAAGAAGGCAGCGGTATACTGGCCAGCTGCGCCCGCAGTCATAGTGTGGAGGAGGCCTACTACATCAACATGAACAAATCGTACATGCCGGACGGTGATCCGCGGGTGCGCTACATCAAAATGAAAGGCCGCAAGGTATACGAGTACGCCATCAAGCTGGTACCCGAGGCCATGAAGGAGTGCCTGGATATGTGTGGCGTGGATATCAAGGACGTGAAAAAGGTATTCATCCACCAGGCCAACGAGAAAATGGACGAGGGTATGATACAGGCGCTCTTCAAACTCTACGGCCGGCGCGACATTCCGGAAGATATCATGCCGATGAGCATCCACTACCTGGGCAACAGCTCCGTGGCCACCGTGCCGACGCTCTACGACATTGTGCGCAGAGGCCAGGATGAGAAGCACGAACTCAACGACGGCGACATCATTCTGTTCGCTTCCGTGGGGGCAGGTATGAACATAAACGCGATCTGCTACAGGGTATAGCTCCAGATTCAGAGGCTAAACAGGAAGTCCTTGCTACTGCTAGCGGGGACTTCCTGTTTGTATAAATCGGGGGTCTATTACTCTACTCAAATACTTCGCTTACCCTTAATTTTTTGTAAATTGCATTAACATAGTGCCGGGCAAAATTGTATACCTGCTAGTGGCTATAATCTGCTCTGGCAGATGTGCTAAGCAGAGGGAATATTTTATTTTTATACCTGATTAAATGAAGAATTTGCTGCTTGTGTTGAAGCCAAAACTTCAGAGTTATTTTTTCTTCAGACACCTAAAGCCTACGCTGCGATTTGTGGCGCTGGTTGCTACACCACTTTGCCTTGTCAACAGCTTTATCGCCTCCCAGGACAGCGTCAACTTCTTTGCCGACTGGGCTACCCGATTTACCTATAGTTTTTTGATTACCTTTCCGCAGGCAGTGGTGTATGTGAGCCTGATCAAGTGGTTCGACAGCAGGAGGTAAAAGGATCTTCTCTACTCCATCAATCGAGGCCATCGATTCTATCAGACTCCCATCCAAGCCTGAACAAATAACCGGCTCCTATACCTCTCCCTGAGCTTCTATCTGCCTAACCAACTCCTGCATCCGCTCATAATGCGAGCCCTTCCAGTATACCCGTCTGCACTGCTGGCACTGGTAAAACTCCTCAAAGTATAGCCTGGTTTTAGGCGGCACTTGCTCCAGCACTTCCTGTTTTTCAACCTGCACAATGTGGCCATTGCACACCATGCAGCGGGTAAAAGGCCGAAGCTGATCCGCCAATTTATACCTGCTGATCACCTCCTGCAGTTGCTCTTCGGTTTGTTGTGAGCGCAGCCAGTAGCCCGCAGGTATAGCCTTGTGCTTGAGCAGGTTCACATCCCGCGTCAGCAGGATGCGCTGCTCCTCATAGGCCAGCCGTACCAGTTCCGCATCGTGCAGGTGCTGCTCGTATACCGTGTCGAAGCCCAGCATGCGCAGGGAGCGGGCCAGCGTGCCGAGGTGCACGTCCAGCACGAATCGACGCTCCGCTATACCTGCCAGCAGCTCCGCTTCCCCGCCTTCAAAAGGGTATACCTCCACCTGCGCCTGCTCCTCCAGCCGCTGACTTAGAGAAGACCGCTCCCCATTCACCAGCACTTCCCGCACCTCCACATGCGGCACCCCCATCGCTTCCATCATATCCTTCAATGTTTGGTGCTCGGCATAGGTATAGCTGATGCTGGTGTTGCGCTGGCGTGGGCGCAGAAAATCGTTCAGGGAACCGTGAAACCGGAAGTGGGCAATGTGGGACATGAGGTAAAAGGTATAGCCAAGGTATACGCATCACAAGATAAAACCGCCCGGACAAGGCCCGGGCGGTTTATCAACTAACAAAAACCAGTCTTTACACTATTTATCACTTAATTCGCTCTTCTTGTCTCTTCCTCGGCACTGCCTGTGCGGCGGCGGGACGGACCAGACTGCGCCTGACCAAAGCGGTAGTTAAAGCTCAGGGTGGCCACCTGCGTGTCTCGGCGCTGGTAGAAGTTCTCTTCATAACGGGCCAGGGCGGTATAACCGTTGGCTTTGTTGGTAAAGAATATGTCCGACACATTGAGTTTCACGCTTGCCTTTCTGTCCCAGAACTGCTTCTGCACACCTGCCGACATAAACCAGATCGGGTCAACTTCCAGGAAGCCATATACCTCGCGGCTGCGGTAAACGCCTACCAGTTCCGCTGACCAGTCGTTTGGCAGTTTGATGGTGTTGTTTGAGTTGAAGTTGAAAGTAGGGCGACCGTTGCTCAGGTCTGTTTCAGCCAAAAAACCTTTGTAGTGACCATAGTAGAGTGTGCCGTTATTCACGCTGTTGAACCAGTTCCCGATCGAGAAAGGCGCAGTCAGAGTCAGGCCATAGTAGTCGAGTGTAGCCAGGTTGCGGAAGGTTTGCACCACCAGCTTCTCTGCATTCGGGTCTGGCGAGAGCACATTCACCATCACATCGGTGGTGTGGCTGTAGCTCAGTTTGGTGATGAAACGCTGATCAAAGGTGTGGGTCAGCTCGAAGGAGTAGGAAAGCTCCGGCTTCAGGGCAGGATTTCCCGCTGCGTAGGTGCTTGGGTCCAGGAAGTTCTTAAACGGGTTGAGCTGGTTGTAGGACGGACGGTTGATGCGGCGACTTACAGACATCCCCAGGTCATGCTTCTTGCTCAGGCTATAGTTAACCGCTGCGCTCGGGAACAGCTGGGTATAGTTGCGTTTAAAGTCATCATCACCTACAACTTGTCTGCCCTTGGCAATCGTATTTTCGAGACGAAGCCCTAGCTGCAAACCTGCTTTCGCCCATTTCTTATTCGCATTGACGTAGGCCGCGTTGATGTTCTCGTCATACAGGAAGTGGTTACTCTTGTCGGTATCCGGCACATTGCCGCCGTTGCTGCGATCAAAAAAGGCCAGGTTGTTGTCGGCCGTAACCAAACTACTTTTTACACCAGCCTCAAAATTGCCACCGATCGCAGCCAGTGGCTGACGGTAGTCTGCACGTGCTGATTTGATGGTCAGCTCACCGTCCAGGGTACCGTACAGCAGGTAGGGACTGCGGATCTGCTCATTGCTCAGGTTGTAATAATTGGTAATGAAGTTCTGCACATCCGTATTGCGGTATGCGATATAATCCACATCGGCCGTGATCTCACGACCTACACTGTCGATCGTGTGCTTCAGGTTGAAATTATAAGCCTGGTTGCGGCGTCCATGCTCTACATCGGCAGTGGTGATGAAAGACGATTCGGGTACGCCAGCTGCATTGATCACACTGGAGCGGTTGTTTGTTCCGCGGTCTAAGTCAGACACGAATCCACTGGCTATTACGCCCAACACTGTTTTAGGAGACAAAAAGTAATCAGCCCCTACTCTGCCGGTGTGATTGTTCAGCGTAAAGTCAAACCTGTTCTGCTGATCATAAGCGCCTATGAAGTTGCCGTTCTCGTCCAGGAAGCGGCGGTAGATATCCAGGTCATTGAAGTCTTTGCGCAGCACATAGTTATAGCTTCCGAAGAAGTTAAACTTTTTGGTACGGTGATTCAGCTGCACTCCCTGGTTTGACTTGGCGAAGCGCCCCTGTCCGTACGAAGCGTTGAATGTTCCGTTTGTACCCAGGCTCTTATCACGCTTCAGGCGGATGTCGATAATGCCGAGTTGCCGGCCGCATCATACTTCGCCGATGGGTTGGTGATCAGCTCGATTTTCTCCACGCTGCTGGCTGACATGCCGCGCAGCATGTTGGCCAGTTCAGCACCCGACATCGGTACCTGCTTTCCGTCCACCATCACGATCATGCCCTGGCGCCCGCGCATGCTGATGTTGTCATTCTGGTCGATCACCACGCCCGGCGCCTTCTCCAGCACTTCCAGGGCCGTGTTGCCAGCTGATACAATGCTGTTCTCCACATTCAGCACCGTTTTGTCGAGATGCTGCTCGATTAGCGGCTTCTGTGCTTCGATCACGACCTCCTTCAGCGCCGTGGCAGACTGACTCATCATAATCGGATTCAGTTTCAGCGCTTCTGACTCGGAGCTTACATTCGCTTCCATAGCCTTTGACTTGCCGAAACCTACCATACTCGCCACGACCTTATACCTGCCAACGGCTATACCTTCGAACAGGAAAGCACCGCTCTCGTCAGAGAGTGTCCCTTTCACGAGAGAAGAGTCTGCCGCCTGCAGAAGCAGCACGTTGGCGTAGCCCATCGGCTTGTTAGCTGTTTCCAGCACTTTGCCTGATATGGTGGCCTGCTGTGCCGAGGCGGCTGTGAAAATGAAACATAACAATGGCACCAGCAACAGCACCTTGCCATTAAGTTGAGACTGGATAGATAGAGGATTTTTCATGTGGACTGGATTAAATATTTTTCATAGTTTATTTATCCTTATTCTAATTGCATGCCAACAACATAAAATGCTTTATTTCAACACATTAGACCATATTCAACCGACACCTGTTCTATCTATGTGTCTGATAATGAACACTGTGTTTTAAAAATGGACAATCCGATCAGGCAAGTTTAAAGCAAAAGAGAAGTGTTGTAAGTGAAGGGTTGCTTTAAAGCAAGAAAAAGTTGAGCGCAATACCGGACTTTAACATTTTGTTAAGATATCTCCGTATAAATTGCCTAATATTAAACCGTCATACCTTGCTAACCCACGTCCGAGCATGGAGTCATACTTTGAGCTAAAAAAGAATAACACGAACATTCGGACAGAGGTCCTGGCTGGGCTCACCTCGTTTCTGGCCACTGCTTATATAGTTGTCGTTAATCCATCCATTTTGAGTCAGGCGGGAATGCCTTTTTCGGGAGCGTTGACGGCGACGGTCTTGGTGTCTTTCTTCAGTAGCGTGATGATGGGAATTTATGCCCGCAATCCGATTATTGTGGCGCCAGGCATGGGGCTGAATGCTTTCTTCACTTTTTCTGCGGTGATGGGCATGGGCATCACGTGGCAAGTGGCTTTGGGAGCTGTTTTCTGGTCAGGCATCATCTTCCTGCTGCTCTCGGTCTTCAAGGTACGCACCCTGATTGTCAAGGCCATCCCCCGCCCTTTGCGTTACGCCATCGCCGCAGGCATAGGACTGTTCATCACCCTCATCGGTTTTGCCAATGCCGGCTTCATTGTATCCAATCCGGCTACGACTGTTGGCCTTGGTCCGCTTTCGCCGTCAGTCCTTACTTTTCTGGGTGGGCTATTTCTGATGGCGGTCCTGATCACACGCAACGTAACGGGAGCCATCCTGATCGGTATTGTGCTGACTACCCTGGCGGCTTATCCGCTGGGTCGCTGGTGGGCCATGGAGGCTGATCCGGTTATCAGCTGGCAGGGACTCTTTTCTACGCCCGACTTTAGCCTGGTCCTACAATTGGATCTGATAAATTCGCTGCAGTTTGCTGTCTTTCCGGTGATCTTCGCTTTCGTCTTCACCGATTTGTTTGACAGTCTTTCCACCTTTGTAGGTTTGGCCGAAGCCGCCAACCTGACAGATGAGCACGGGGAACCACGCAATGTAGCCCGTTCTCTAACAGCTGATGCCATGTCTACTACTATTGCAGGTTTGCTCGGCTCCAGCCCCGGCACGGCCTATGTGGAGTCGGCGGTCGGAATTGAGGCCGGCGGCCGCTCTGGACTGACTGCGGTGGTAGGTGGTTTGTTGTTTTTACCTTTCCTTTTTCTGGCTCCGCTCCTCTCCATGATTCCGGCCATTGCGACTGCTCCGGCCCTGGTTTTGGTTGGTGCCTTTATGGTAAGACCGGTTGTCAAAATCAACTGGCTGAAGATGGATGAAGCCATACCTGCCTTTCTGGCCATGGTGCTGATCCCCTTTACCTACTCTATTTCACAGGGCATCATCTGGGGCTTTCTGAGCTGGGCTGTACTCAAGGTCGCCACCGGAAACGCCAGAACCATATCGCCTACGCTGTGGGTGATTGTCGCATTTAGTGTGCTGGCGCTCGTGATGCAGTCGCATTAAGCAATTACCTCGTATATTTTTCCCACAAATCCTTAAATTAGGACTTTCAATCCGAACCCAATGATCAAAAAGTATGCTTTAGCAGCATTGCTGACCGCCGGATCGGCGCTTTCAGTTGCTGCACAGAACGCACCTTCCTGGATGCGCTACCCGGCTATTTCCCCTGATGGCAAAACCATCGTTTTCACGTACAAAGGAGACCTTTATACCGTACCGGCAGCGGGTGGCACGGCCGTTCCACTCACCCTGCACGAGGCGCATGACTTCATGCCGGTGTGGAGCCACGATGGCAAGTCCATCGCCTTCGCCAGCGACCGCTACGGCAATTTCGACATCTTTGTGATGCCGGCCACTGGTGGTACAGCCCAGCGCATTACCTACCACTCAGCAAACGAATTCCCGTACGAGTTCAGCCACGACAACAAAACGGTATACTTCGGTTCTACCCGCCTCGACGCAGCCAGCAACCGCCAGTACCCAACCGCCTATCATTCGGAGCTGTACCAGGTCGCTGTTGCGGGTGGTCGCGTGAAGCAGGTACTCACTACACCAGCCGAGGACGTGAAGCTGAGCCGCGATGGCAGTACCATGCTCTACCACGACCGGAAAGGCGGCGAGAATAGCTGGCGCAAACACCACGTGTCCTCCGTAGCACGTGACATCTGGTCTTACGACACCAAATCCGGCAAGCACACCAAGCTGACAACCTACGAAGGCGAGGATCGCAACCCTGTTTTTGCTGATAACGAGAAAAACCATCTACTTCCTGAGCGAGGCCAGCGGTACCTTCAACGTGTACAGCATGGCCGCCAAGGGCCCTGCCAAACCAGAGCAGGTGACCAGGTTTGAGAAGCACCCGGTGCGCTTCCTGACCGCTGCCAAGGACGGGACGCTTTCCTTTAGCCAGAACGGCGAGCTCTATACCCGCAAACCGAACGGTCAGGCGCAGAAAGTGAACATTCGCATCGCGACAGATGCCAAGAGTAATAATGAGAGCATCCTATCAGTGGGCAATGGCATACGTGATCTGGCCGTGTCACCTAACGGCAAGGAGGTTGCCTTCATTTACCGCGGAGAGGTGTTTGTGAGCGCCGTAGAGGGTTCTGTGACCAAGCGCATCACCAACACGCCGGAGCAGGAGCGCAGCGTGAGCTTCTCCCCTGACGGTAAGTCGCTGCTCTATGCCAGCGAGCGCGGCAAGAGCTGGAAGATCTACAAGACGGACATCGTACGCGAGGAGGAGCCTTACTTCTATGCCTCTACCCTGCTGAAGGAAACGCCACTGATCGAAAACGACAAGGAGAACTACTCCCCGCTTTATTCTCCGGACGGAAAAGAAGTGGCTTTCCTGGAAGACCGCATGACCCTGAAGGTGCTCAACCTGGCCAGCAAGCAGGTACGCACGCTGCTGACGACGCAGGAGCTCTTCTCCATGCGCGACAACGACCAATATTATACCTGGAGCCCGGATGGCAAATGGCTGCTGTTCGAGTACTCTGAGCCAGGCTTCGCCAATGGCGAGGTGGGCATTATTTCGGCAGACGGCAAAGGCAAGAAGATCAACCTGACCGAAAGCGGCTACAATGACTTTGCTCCGAAATGGATGCAGGGCGGCAAGATGATGATCTGGAACAGTACCCGTGACGGTATGCGCAGCCAGGCCAACAGCGGTGGCGCACAGGCCGACGTATACGCCATGTTCTTCACCCAGGACGCCTTCGACAAGTTCAGACTCAGCAAAGAGGATTATGCCCTGCTGAAGGAACAGGAAGAAAAAGCGGCCAAAGAAAAGGAGAAGGAAAAAGAGCAGGACAAGAAGAAAAAAGCCAGGAAAGACGACGCTCCTAAAAAAGAAGAGCTGCAGATCGATTGGGAGGGCCTGAACTACCGCAAAGCGAAACTGACGCTGCACTCTTCCAACCTGTCGGACGCACTGGTGTCGAAAGACGGAGAAACACTGTACTACCTGGCTAAGTTTGAGAAAGGCTACAACCTATGGTCCACGAGCCTGCGCAGCAAGGAAACCAAAATGCTGGTGACCCTCAACGCCAACCGCGCCAGCATGGTATGGGACAAAGAGCAGAAGAACATTTTCCTGGAGTCGGATGGTAAGATCGTGAAGCTGGATCCAAGTAACAGCACGAAGCAGGAAACCGTGAAGATCGACGGCGAGATGAACCTGGATGCCGCCGCCGAGCGTGCCTTTATGTTCGAGCACGTGTGGCGCCGCACAAAGCAGACCTTCTACACCGCCGGCTATCACGGCGCTAAGTGGGATGAGCTGAAGGCTGACTACGAGGCTTATTTACCTCACATCAGCAACGACCATGAATTCACTGAAATGCTGAGCGAACTGCTGGGCGAGCTGAACGTATCGCACTCCGGCGCCAGCTACAGCAAAAACGATCCGAACGGTGACGCTACTGCCTCATTGGGCATCTTCTACGACCAGACCTATACCGGCAACGGCATCAAACTGGACGAGGTGATCGTGGGGGGACCGCTGACTAAGGCGGGTATGAACCTGCAGGCAGGCATGATCATCGAGAAGATCGATGGCGAAACCATTACACCGGACAAGGACCTGGCGCAGTTCCTGAACCGCAAAGCAGGCAAGAATACCCTGCTCACTGTGATGGATGCCAATGGCAAAAACAGAAGAGATATCACCGTGAAGCCTATCTCGCAAAGCGAGGAAAATGCCTTGCTGTACAAGCGCTGGGTACGCCGCAACGCCGAGGAGGTAGATCGCCTGAGCAACGGGCAACTGGGTTACGTGCACATACCGGGCATGAACGACCCAAGCTACCGCACAGTGTATGAAGAGGTAATGGGCAAATACGCCAACCGCAAAGGTATGGTGGTAGACACCCGCAACAACGGCGGCGGTGACCTGGTAGCAGACCTCGCCATGTTCCTGAGTGGCAAGAAGTTCCTCGACTACACCACCGATACCCGCTCCATGGGTATTGAGCCTTCGTTCCGATGGACCAAGCCGAGTATTGCGCTTGCCAACGAAGCCAACTACAGCGACGGACACTGCTTCGCTTTCAGCTATGCTGACCTGAAGCTGGGCAAGTTGGTAGGTATGCCGGTACCGGGCACCTGTACCTTCGCCGGCTGGGAAATGCTGCAGAACGGATCAGTGCGATGGGGCGTGCCACCACTGGGCGTAAAGGATGTGCAGGGACAGTACCTGGAGAACCTGCAGACTGAGCCAGACGTGAAAGTGGCGAACGAATACGAACTGGTAAGTAAAGGCAAAGACCAGCAACTGGAGGCAGCCGTTCGCGAACTGCTGAAAGATATAGAAACTCAGGGAAGCGCTCAGAAATAAGCTACCCGCAGGTATAGGAAACGCCCCGGCTCTGGTCGGGGCGTTTTGTTTTTGCCTCGGCTATACCTGGGTTTTAATTAGTTATACCTGACGCAGCATACCTCAATTCGTCTCCTTCCTTTCCCTAAAGCAGGTAGCTTACCTAATCTGTCATCTCGACGAAAGGAGAGATCTGAATTATTTCAAGATCGAAGCAATACTCCGGATTTATCGCTCTGTCCGAAATGACAGAAAAGCTTAAATCCCGTATCTTCCCACATCAACAGCTTACCTGACATGCAAAAGATCTACGACACCATCGTGATTGGCGGTGGACAAAGTGCGCTGGCCTGTGGCTACTACCTGAACCGGGCAAATCTCAATTACCTGTTACTGGATGACCAGCAGGCTCCCGGCGCTTCCTGGCGACACTACTGGGATTCCCTCACCCTCTTCTCCCCTGCTGCCTTCAGCAGTCTGCCTGGCTGGTTGATGCCGGAGAGCAAGGACGAGTACCCTTCCCGTGACGAGGTGATCGACTACCTGACGCAGTACGAGAACAGGTATAAAGTACCGGTAGAAAGGCCTGTACATGTACAGGATGTCTGTTTTGAAGATGGCCTCTACGTGATTAAAACCAAGGAGAAGACTTACTATACCCGCACCGTCATTAGTGCCACCGGCTCCTTCCGAAAGCCTTTCATACCTGACATCCCAGACGCTGATAAATTCAAAGGAAAGCAATTGCACTCGGCTGCCTACAAAAAACCGGAGCCGTTCTCCGGAAAGCGGGTGCTGATCGTAGGCGGCGGTAACTCCGGGGCGCAGATTCTGGCTGAAGTATCGGAAGTGGCGGATACAAGCTGGGTAACACTGGAGGAAGTAACCTTTCTGCCGGACGATGTGGACGGGCGTGTGCTTTTTGACCAGGCGTCGGCGCGTTACTATGCCATGCAGCATGGGCGGGAGGTGAACAGCTCACAGTTTCATGTCGGCAATATTGTGATGGTGCCGCCGGTGAAGAAAGCCCGTGATCGGGGAGCATTACACACGGTGCGTCCCTTCTTGCGCTTCTATGAGCAGGGTGTTGTCTGGCAAAATGGTAAACAAGAGAAGATTGATGCCGTGATCTGGTGCACGGGCTACCGCTATGCACTGGACCACCTCGCCTGCCTGCAGTTGGAGCGCGACGAAAAAGGAAGAGTAGCTGTCGAGGGCTCCAGGTCAACACAGCAGCCGGGGCTTTGGCTGGTAGGCTATGGCAACTGGACCGGCTTCGCCTCCGCCACCCTCATCGGAGTGGGCAGGAGCGCCCGGCAAACTGTTGCGGAAATTCAAAAACACCTGGAGCAGGTATAGACGCACTTAGGTATAGCTGGTAAAAAAGTATAGACGCACTTATTTAACATAAAAAACCGACCAAAGGATTGCCAGCAGTTCTTTAGGCTGGGTGTACATCCAGTTCCTTTATTTCGCTCTTATAAGCCGGTGGCAGGATCAGGGACTTGATCAACCAGTCGGCACGCAACCGGCGGCTGAGTTTGTAGACAGACAGCACTGGTTTCAGGACGGACCACTTACCCAATGCAAGCTGCTCGCGCACAATCGGTGGCACGATCAGTTTCTGCCCCTCTAGCAACAGCTTATACCGGACCGGACCCAGGTGCTTGCGATACTGTTTGTACAGATCGGTGGTAAAGTGGCTTGCTGCCAGGTTTTCCTCTAAGTGGCGCTGCCGCATGTGGAGCCAGGACTGGTAACTATCCGGCAGCCCCTGAAGCCCCATGCGTGTACCTACCCGCCAGAACACTTCAAACACACTTTCCTTCTCGGCATCAGAAAGCTTCCGCTCCAGTAACTCAAAGGAGCGGATGGAATAGTCGATCAGCATAAACAGCACGTCACGATATGCCCAGTCAGGTATAGACATCCCGCGTTTAGACTCTACCCGGCGTGAATCTTGGCCATCGTATCGATCGCTTTGTGGGCCCCATCAAGACTGGAGAACACAATCTGGCGGGCATAGCCTACTGTCGAGAACAAGCGGCCCAGCGGGTCAGCGGGAAGCCGGCCGGTGAAGTAGAGCCAGTCCACCGCTTTGTTGAGTGCAAATTCGGCTGAGGCGCCCGCGAAAATGAAGAGGATGGTATCGCCCTTTCCCCAGATCTCACGCACCACACTGCCCTGCTTTACAAAGTATTCCATATCGTTAGAACAAAGGTATAGGCTAAAATGTGCTGAAAGGGGCTCATTTTTAGTCCCCTGCAGTCTGGAGAGCCCTATGTTGGTATATACAACTGATAATCAAACACATAAATAAAATACCATATTTATTTTTGGAGCAGAGGCTTGCGCATTAAAAAAATTTGTACTTATCTTTAGGCTCAACTTTTAGCCGAGCTGAACCCCGCTTAGCCTGCCCGCTCACTTAGGGACGGGCTAAGCGGATTCTTTTTTATGATCAACTACAACCCCAAAGACTGGTTCGTTTTCATATTCCGTTTCTCGAAGGCCGACACCTTCAGGAAACTCCTGCCCCTTATGCTGGGTGTGGGCGTCTATGCCGGTCTGGTTGCCTACGTAGAGTTGAACTTCCTGAACCTTTCTGAGACGCAGTACATCCGCAACGTAGGCATGATGCATAGCGTGCTGGGTTTTGTCATCTCGCTTTTGCTGGTGTTCCGCACCAACACCGCCTACGACCGCTGGTGGGAAGGCCGCAAGATATGGGGCGGTATCACCAACAGTTCCCGTAACCTGGCCATCAAACTGCAGGCCATCGCAACTGACAAAGACGACCGTCGCTTTTTCAGGTTGATGATCCCGAACTACGCCTTTGCTCTTAAATGCCTGCTGCGCGAAAACGAGGATTTCCGTGAGCTGGATCCCGTGCTCGACCTGAAGAAAGAAAAACACCTGCCCAACCAGGTAGCCGCCGGCATGTATGTACGTCTGAATACCATGTATAAACAGGGGAAAATTGACACGGCACAGATGCTCGTGCTCAACGAAGACATCAGAGCTCTGACTGATCACTGCGGTGCCTGCGAGCGCATCAAGAACACGCCTATACCTTTTACCTACAGCGTCTTCATCAAGAAGTTTATTTTCTTCTATGTTATGACGCTGCCCTTTGGCTGGGTATTCAGCCTGAGCTATTACGTGATACCGGTCGTTATCCTGATTCTGTATGCCCTGGCCAGTCTGGAGCTGATTGCCGAAGAGATCGAGAACCCATTTGGCACTGACCCGAACGATTTGCCTGTTGACCAGATCTGCCACAACATCCGCAAGCATGTGAGCGAAGTGCTGGATTAAAACTCCCGTTCCCGTTAGGCTCTGCTCGCGACAATGAAATAATTATATTCTGACACATTAAATTATTTCACTCTTTCCCAGTCCTTTACAAAACTCCTCCTATATTTCCTCTCGAAAATATAGGTTTATCTGTATCCTTTAAAACATTCGCCCGTATTCACAGCAGCCAAACGGCTAATAACATTTTGCTATTTCAGGCTGGATCAACACATTTCGAATTTGTTCAGAATGAAGAAATTACAATTTTACTGAAGTTGAAAACACCTGTAGTTAGAGTAAAATGTAACATCACCCTGCCATGATGAAATAAAAAGCCTCCTGTTTCGGGAGGCTTTTTTTGTGCTTGTCAGCTATACCTTATCTTTGGGGAAACTACCATGCCCATGCAACCTGACTCATCCATGCTCACAGAGCTGGTCCGTATGAAAATGCCCTTTGGCAAGTACAAGGACAC
>NZ_AKIS01000061.1:0-31862 GCF_000277005.1 Pontibacter sp. BAB1700
TGCTTTAACCCACCCCTGCCCTTCCGAGGAGGTTAACAAAAATGCCCCAGTTCTATAGAACTGGGGCATTTTTGTTATCGGCACTGTGAACCAACAATTTAACTTACTCCATATTATACTTATCAACAAACTGACGCTTCGCCCGGTCACCTTTCCGCACAAAAGGTCGGATAATCAGGCGTGTACCGTTTTCGTAGGTAAAGAACCGGTATACCCAATTGCTTAGCACCACCAGTTTGTTGCGGAAGCCTATGAGGTACATAATGTGCACAAACAGCCATGTTACCCAGGCAAAGAAACCGCCCAAATGGATGTCTTTCGGCAAGTCAGCCACGGCACGGTTTCGCCCGATGATGGCCAATGAGCCTTATCGAAGTACTCAAATTCCTCCAACTGCTCTCCTTTAATAAGGCGTTTCAGGTTCTTAGCCAGTAATTTCCCTTGCTGTATGGCAGGTTGTGCTACCCCCGGATGCCCTTTAGGCCATTTGTCGGTTTTCATGAGGGCAATATCTCCGATCGCGAAAATATTATCGTAGCCGAGTACCTGGTTGTAGCGGTTCACCAGTATGCGTCCTCTTTCCACAGCCTCTGCCGGTAGTCCGTCGATCAGGGCACCCTGTACACCGGCAGCCCATACCAGTGTTTGTGTCTGAATCTGCTCTCCCCCTTTGATAGTGGCCACATAGCCGTCATAAGTTTCTACCAGCGCATTCAGCTTCACAATGATGCCCAAATCCTGCAGGTATTTCAGTGTCTTCTCACTCGACTCCGGGGACATCGGTGGCAGCACGCGGTCCATACCTTCTATAAGGTAAATATTCATCCTGCTGAAGTCCACCCCGGGATAGTCTGTCGGAAGGATATGCTTGCGCATCTCAGCCAGGGCCCCTGCTGTTTCTACACCAGTCGGGCCACCACCCACAATCACGAAGTTGAGCAGACTTTGCTGCAGATCCGGGTCAGCGGTCATACTAGCCTGTTCAAAGCACTGAAACAGCTGGCTGCGCAAATTCAGGGCATGCGGAATTTGCTTTAATGGAAAGGCATTTTTCTTCACTTCTTCGTTGCCGAAGTAGTTGGTCTTGGTACCTGTCGCTATGATGAGGTAATCATAGGGTAGATCACCCACTATAGTATGAATGGTCTTGGAAATGGGGTTGACACCATTTACTTTGACCAAGCGGAAGTGAAAGTCTTCGAACTCGTCGCTGCCAAACATCTTGCGGAGCGGCTCGGCAATAGAGTCTGGCTCCAGACCTGCAGTGGCTACCTGGTAAAGCAGCGGCCAGAAACCATGGTAGTTCTGACGGTCAAGCATCACAACCTGGAAATCCTTGCACTTTAATTTTTGGGCTACATTAATGCCCCCAAATCCACCGCCAATGATCACGACACGGGGTTTGGTTGTATCAGGTATATTGAGCGATAATTTATCTATATCCAGCATAATGTGAATTTTTATCTTTTGAAAGCATACATGGCGCAAGTCTATACAGGGCCAATTAGTATACGTTTCTTTCTATATTGGGGACTAACGCAGCCTGATGTTGTTGGTTACTTTTGGTGCAATTATGAGCGAATTGCCATAAAAAAGAGCCCGGCTCAGGTATAGCTATACCTGAGCCGGGCTCTTCAAAATTTCAACGTGATTACTTCTTGTTGTTAAACTCTCCGTTCCGGAGCATGTCCAGCAGTTTGATGATTGCGAACGGACTGACAGTGGGGAACATATTGCGTTGCTCCTGCCGCTGCACCTGCTGCATGTTCCAGGCCCTGAAGTTGGCGTTTCCGTCCATCGGCGTTACACTGAAAAGCTCTTCGAGCCGTTTGGGGTCGAGGTTCCGCATGGCAATGGCCATCCCGTCATCCGGTAGCTTCACGGCCAGCACGGCCTCCTTGAAATCGCGCTCTGTAGGCCACGGGAACACCTGAACCTCAGGCAGCTGCGTCGGATCTTCCTGCATCTGCATGATAATGGAGTAGCTCTGACTCTGATAGTTCTTCGGTATTTTCAGGTATTGCTTTTTATAACCTATAGCGCTGAACACGACACTGTCACCGGTCAGCACAGGCACTGAGAAGAAACCATAGGCGTTGGTTTGTGTACCGCGGCTAGTCTTGGGCACAAACACGTTCACGCCGGCCACGCCATAAAGGCTGTCGCCGATGGTCACGAAACCGGTCAGCTGCACTACCCGCTTATGGCCCTGTGCTGCCGCCTCATTGGGCGCTCCCATTATCAGGAAAGCAAAAAGGGCCAGGGGCAACAGGAAGCCGAGGGCACGCTTATTTGTAAGTAGTAGTCTTTGTAATTGGGGCATCATGTAGTACAATAATACTTCATATAATTTTATTATAGCAGCTTTTGGCTAATTTTGTTCTGACACGCTTTCAAATATGAGGCTCAAACACTTCAGTCTTTCCTTCGGAGAACAGGTTTTAAAGGCGCTGGCAGACGACTCACGCCTGCGCATGCTGCACCTGATCCTGCGCAACAAGGAAATGTGCACTTCCGACCTGGAGCATGTGTTGGACTTCACCCAGACCAAGACCTCGCGCCACCTCGCCTACCTGCGTAATGCCGGCCTTGTGGTGCCCCGCAAGATCGACCAGTGGGTATATTATTCCCTAAAGGAAGAAGGCTCCGATTTCGTTCAACAGATCTTCACATACCTCGAACGCGACGCCATCCTGCAAAAAGATCTGGAAACCTACCGCATTCTGTACTCTAACCGAGAACTGGCCGTCAACCGCATGCAAACCCGCCGCTGGACAGACACTTAGCACTTATTAAGACAAGTTTTTAGTTCATTGGTTTAAACATTGATATAGAACTTTTAGTATAATTAGCCTGCTATTGTTGCACATATTTTTTAAACATACCGCCCGCCAAGTCGTTTCTCTATAGCTGAGACTCTTATTATGAAGCCATACAAACACATATTCTTTGACCTTGACCACACCCTGTGGGACTTTGAGAAAAACTCCGAGGAGACCCTCTATACCTTATTCCACGAGTTTGGCTTGGCTGAGTTCGGCAAATTCGATTGCGACTCCTTTTATAAGAAGTACAAATTTGTGAACTACCTCCTGTGGGATCTTTATAATAAAGGAAAGATCGATCAGAAAGAGTTGCGCGAGTCCCGCTTTGTGAAAACCCTGACCGGGCTGGGCCTGGAGCCACATCAGGTACCGACAGGTATATCCGAGGCTTATACCGACCTGTGCCCGCAGAAAACGGCGGTATTCCCCTATACCTTTGAGGTGCTCGACTATCTTAAGCCCAAGTACGGTCTCCACATCATCACCAACGGCTTCAAGGATGTGCAGTACATCAAAATGAACGGCTCCAAGCTGACAGATTATTTCAAGGAGATCATTACCTCCGAGTGCTGTGGGTATAAGAAACCGGACAAGCGTATTTTTGAGCATGCACTCGACCGTATAAAGGTACGTCCTGTGGAATGCCTGATGATCGGCGACAACTTAGAATGCGACATTGATGGCGCTCGCCTGGCGGGTATAGACCAGGTTTTCTTCAACCCGGAGAAGAGCAAAAGCAAGCTTTCCCCTAAACCTACTTACCACATCCACTGCCTGAGCGAACTACAGGCCATGTTATAGCAAAGCTATACCCTTTACAGGCCGGAAAATAAAATAATTCGCCTTACCTTTGTATAGGGTGGCTGCCGCATGCAGTTACTCGAATGTCTTATTCTGAATCTGTAAAATATCAAAAAGAGATGGCAACAGGATTTTTTAGAGTACCAACACCAGTAAACGAACCTGTAAAATCGTACGCGCGGGTTCTCCGGAGCGTGAGGAACTGCAGCGCACTTATAAAGAACTTAAGTCAAAGGAGATCGACGTGCCGATGTACATCGGTGGCGACAAGGTATATACTGACAACAAGAAGCCGATGCTTCAGCCGCATGACCACCAGCACATTCTGGGTCACTTCAGCGAAGGCGACGCGTCACACGTGGAACAGGCGATCAACGCGGCGCTTGCCGCACGCGAAGAGTGGGCTGCCATGGGCTGGGAGCACCGTTTGAGCATTTTCCTGAAAGCCGCTGAACTGCTGGCTGGTCCATGGAGAGCACGCATGAACGCTGCCACGATGCTGGGTCAGTCGAAGAACGCTTATCAAGCCGAGATCGACTCTGCCTGCGAATTGGTGGACTTCCTGCGCTTCAATGCACAGTATGCTACTGAGATCTACCAGATGCAGCCGGAGTCATCACCGGGCGTATGGAACCGCATGGAGCACCGTCCCTTGGAGGGCTTCGTTTTTGCTTTGACACCATTCAACTTCACGGCTATTGCCGGTAACCTGCCAGCCTCTGTTGCCATGATGGGTAACGTTGTGGTTTGGAAGCCTGCCCACACGCAGATCTATGCCGCGCAGATGATCATGGAGCTGTTCCGCGAAGCTGGCCTTCCGGATGGAGTTATTAACTTGGTATATGTAGACGGCCCTACTACTGGTGATGTGATCTTCAACCACGCTGATTTTGCGGGTATCCACTTCACAGGCAGCACCGGCGTATTCCAGCATATTTGGAAGACGATCGGCACGAACATCCACAAGTATAAGTCATATCCACGCATTGTAGGTGAGACGGGTGGCAAGGACTTTATCGTGGCGCACAGCTCGGCCGACGCCAAGCAGGTAGCGACAGGTATCGTGCGTGGTGCTTTCGAGTATCAGGGCCAGAAATGCTCTGCCGCTTCGCGTGCTTACATCCCGAGCAATATTTGGGAAGACGTGAAAAACTATGTGGTGGAAGATCTGAAGACTTTCAAAATGGGGCCTCCAGAGGATTTCTCAAACTTCATCAACGCCGTAATCGACGAGAAGTCATTCGACAAGATTGCCCGCTACATCGACAACGCCAAGGAGAGCAACGAGGTTGAAATCATTGCTGGTGGTAACTACGACAAATCGAAAGGCTACTTCATCGAGCCAACTGTGCTGTTGTCGCACAACCCGCAGTATATAACGATGTGCGAGGAGATCTTCGGGCCAGTGATCACGATCTATGTGTACGACGAGAACAACTTCGAAGAGACGCTGGAGCTGGTGAACTCAACTTCGCCATACGCTTTGACAGGTGCCATCTTCAGCCGCGACCGTTATGCCGCTGAGTTCGCTACGAAGAAGCTGGAAAACGCGGCCGGTAACTTCTACATCAACGACAAGCCAACCGGTGCCGTGGTAGGACAACAGCCATTCGGTGGCGCCCGCGCTTCGGGTACCAACGACAAGGCCGGCTCTATGCTGAACCTGTTGCGCTGGGTGTCTGCCCGCTCTATCAAAGAGACGTTCGTAACGCCAACAGACTACCGCTACCCGTTCCTGGGTGAGAATAAGTAAGGTATAGCTATACCTGAAATAGGAAGCACCACGCTCGTTAAGGGCGTGGTGCCTTTTTATTTGGGCTAGTGTATGGCGCGAGCGTCCACGCTCGTGTCTACTATGGTGGGGCCTCTGGCCTCTTTAGTATAAATTGCGTACTGTTTCTCAAAATTTATGCTTATGTCCGAGAAGTACAAGATTTACAAAGGCGGCCTTTTCTTCGTCACCCTCACAGTGGTTGGCTGGATCGATATATTCACCAGAAGAGAATATGCCGACGAAGTAGTGCAGAACCTAAACTACTGCAGCAAACACAAAGGACTGCAGGTTTACAGTTATTGTTTAATGCCCAGCCACCTGCACATGATTTGCTCGGTAGAAGATGGCAATCTAAGTGGTGTGCTCAGGGATTTCAAGAGTTATACGGCTAAACAAGTATTAGCCCAAATTGAAAACAATCCAATAGAGAGCAGAAAAGAATGGTTGCTATACCTGTTCCGCTTCTTCAAGCAGCACAACACGCATAATAAGGAGTTCCTGTTTTGGCAGCAGCACAACCATCCCATTGACTTGACAGACACACCAATGCTGCAGCAAAAGATAGACTACATTGAGCAGAACCCGGTTGTGGCTGGCTTGGTAACTGATGCGGCTTATTATACTTTTAGCAGCGCGAATCCGAGTAGTGCTGTTATTCTATCGGAGGTATAACCGCAACGGGGCCAGAGGCCCCACCATAGTAGACACGAGCGTGGACGCTCGCGCCATCAACCTGCCAAATCCATGTTCCAACACCCACCCCGCCATACCTGAAAAGCTTGCTCTAAAACCAGCCGATTTTAAACCAACCCCCTCCCTCTCAGTCCAAAACCACACAGAATTGCATTCACACCGACCGATAATACTTTAGAACAATTTTAAACGCTATTTACATTGGATATAGTCTTTTGATTGTTGGCTATTTATCCCTAATTTTGCTCCCAAATTTCAATAAAGCATTACAGCAATATGGAAACTACTGGTACTCAGTATCTACCGTCGGACTACCTCCCTATTTTGATACAATTTGCGGCAGCGCTCGGCTTCGTTATTTTCGCGCTGGTGGTGACGCATTTACTCGGCCCAAAAAGAAAAAGTGAGGTAAAAGGCGCCTCTTGGGAAAGTGGCGTGGAGTCGGTGGGCGATGCGCGTACCCCTATCTCCTATAAGTACTTCATCACGGCCATCCTGTTCGTGCTGTTCGATATTGAAATTATCTTCATGTACCCTTGGGCGGTGAACTTCCGCGAATTCGGTCTGGAAGGCTTCCTGCCGATGATGTTATTCCTTGGTGTGATCCTGGCTGGCTTCTTCTACGAAATCAAAAAAGGCATTCTCAAGTAGTTCGGCACCAGTAAACTTTTATAGGGTAAACGGTGTTTTTGCAGGGGTAAACAGAGATTAAAACTCAGAATTTCAGAAACATGAGCGATACAAATAAAGATATAAACATGGTAGAGGCACCAGAGGGCCATAGCGGCGCTGGTTTCTTTGCCACTTCCTTCGAAAAAGTGATTGGTCTGGCCCGCGCAAACTCGCTTTGGCCACTGCCTTTTGCCACTTCTTGCTGCGGTATCGAGTTTATGGCGACCATGGGCTCTACCTACGATATTTCACGCTTCGGTTCGGAGCGCCCAAGCTTCTCGCCACGTCAGGCCGACATCCTGTTGGTAATGGGTACCATCGCCAAGAAAATGGGACCTGTTGTGAAGCAGGTATACGAGCAGATGGCCGAGCCACGCTGGGTGGTGGCCGTGGGTGCCTGCGCCACGTCAGGCGGTATTTTCGACTCGTACTCTGTACTGCAGGGTATAGACCGTGTGGTACCGGTGGACGTGTACGTGCCGGGCTGCCCGCCAAGACCGGAGCAGATTCTGGACGGTTTGATGCGCGTACAGGATTTGGCCAAAAACGAATCACTACGCCGTCGTCACTCACCTGAATATCAGGCACTTTTGGCTTCTTACAACATTAAATAAGCAGCATGGAGCTTACGAACGAAAACGTACTTGGTAAACTGATTGCGCAGTTTGGAGAAGAAAACATCAGGGATGCTTACAACCCGGATGGTATCATGACTTTCACGACAAACCGTGAGAACATCATCGCCCTGATTCAATACCTGTATGACGACAAGGACCTGCAGGTGCAGTTCCTGACCACGATGGCAGGCATCCACTTCCCGGACCACAAAGGTATGGAGATGTGCATGATGTACCAGTTGCATAGCCTGCGTCACAATTACCGTCTGCGCATTAAGGTGTTTGTGCCTGCCGAAGACCCGGTATTACCGACGCTGACCGGCATTTACGCCACCGCCAACTGGATGGAGCGTGAAGCCTATGACTTTTACGGTTTCATCTTTACCGGTCACCCGAACCTGATTCGCATACTCAACATCGAAGAGATGGAGTATCACCCGATGCTCAAGCAGTATCCGCTGGAAGACCAGACAAGGGAAGACAAAATTGATACGTATTTCGGACGCTAAGCCAGATAAACCACTATGGCTACTGATAATAAAACAGCTGACACTGACCAGTTGCAGGAATTCCGCGATAACCGCGACCTGAAACTGCAGGACAAGAAGAACGAGAACCTGACGACCCTGAACCTGGGTCCGACGCACCCGGCTACCCACGGTATCTTCCAGAACATCTTGCAGATGGACGGGGAGGTTATCATGGACGCGGTGCCGACCATCGGGTATATTCACCGTGCTTTCGAGAAGATTGCCGAGCGCAGACCGTTCTACCAGATTACGCCGCTCACTGACCGCATGAACTACTGTTCGTCCCCTATCAACAACATGGGGTACCACATGACAGTGGAAAAGCTTCTGGGTATAGAAATCCCGAAGCGTGCGCAGTACATCCGCGTGATTATGATGGAGCTGGCCCGTATCTCCGACCACCTGATTTGTAACTCCATTCTGGGTGTGGACTCCGGCGCTTTCACCGGCTTCCTGTACGTAATGCAGGAGCGCGAGCACATTTACGACATTTACGAAGAGGTATGCGGTGCCCGTCTGACGACCAACATGGGTCGTATCGGCGGTATGGAGCGCGACCTTTCTCCAAAAGCCTTGCACCTGATTGGTGAGTTCCTGAAGCGCTTCCCGAAGGTATGGGCAGAGTTCGAGAAAATGCTGACCCGCAACCGTATCTTCATCGACCGTACGGTGGGTGTGGGTGCCATTTCGGCTGAGCGTGCTTTGAACTACGGCTTCACAGGTCCTAACCTGCGTGCCACCGGCGTGGACTACGACGTGCGCGTGATGAACCCTTACTCTTCTTACGATGATTTCGAGTTCGAAATTCCGGTTGGCGAGAAAGGCGACACTTACGACCGCTTCTTAGTGCGCAACGAAGAAGTATGGCAGAGTTTGAAAATTATTGAGCAGGCTTACAAAAACCTGCCGGAAGGTTCTTACCATGCCGATGCCCCGCACTACTACCTGCCACCAAAGCAGGAGGTATATACCAGCATGGAAGCGCTTATCTATCACTTCAAGATTGTGATGGGTGAGATTGACGCTCCGAAAGGCGAGGTATACCATAGCGTGGAAGGCGGCAACGGCGAGCTTGGTTTCTACCTGATCAGCGACGGCGGCAGAACGCCATACCGTCTGCATTTCAGAAGACCTTGCTTCATCTACTATCAGGCTTACACGGAAATGATCAAAGGCGGTCAGCTGGCCGACGCCATCCTGACGCTGAGTAGCCTGAACGTGATTGCCGGCGAACTAGACGCCTAAGGCAGTGAACAGTAATCAGTTATCAGTAAACATTATTAGAATACTGAAAGAGGAGATTGATTACTGTTTATTGTTAATTGTTAACTGAAAAATACCTGTTAACTGTTAATTGTTAACTGACAAATGATACAAAACGCATTTAAGTTTTCTGATAAGGCCCTTGCTGAGATTCAGCGCTATATCAGCCATTACCCGGAAGGACGCCAGAAGTCGGCCCTGTTGCCTGCCCTGCACGTTGCGCAGGCGGAGAACAACGGCTGGGTGAGCCCTGAAGCGATGGACGCGATTGCCGAAATCCTGAACATACAGCCAATCGAGGTATACGAGGTGGCTACTTTCTATACCATGTTCAACCTGAAGCCGGTTGGCAAGCACGTGCTCGAGGTATGTCGCACAGGCCCTTGCTGCCTGCGCGGTGCCGACCAGATGATTGAGACATTCAAACAGAAGCTCAACATCGAAGAAGGCGAGACAACGGCCGACGGTATGTTTACCCTGAAGCCAGTGGAATGCCTTGCTTCGTGTGGCACAGGCCCGATGCTGCAGGTGCGCGAAACCTACTACGAGAACTTGGACAGCGAAGAAGCAGTGGACCAGTTCATCGAGATGATGCGCAACAAAGAGGTGGAAACGCCTGAGTGGGCGAAGTAATTCATTGATAAATCAGGCAGCTTGCCTTAACATAGCAACTGCAGAGCTATATATCCTGTCACAATGGGAATCAAGATATTAACCGAACATATTAACGTACCGGGTATCGAAACCTTGGAGGTGTATCGCAAGCATGGCGGCTACCGCTCGGTAGAGAAGGCCCTGAAGACGATGACCCCGGATGAAGTGGTGGAAGAAGTGAAGACATCAGGCCTGCGTGGTCGTGGTGGCGCTGGCTTCCCGGCCGGTATGAAGTGGAGCTTTTTGGCGAAGCCGGAAGGCGTTCCGCGTTACTTAGTTTGCAACGCCGACGAATCGGAGCCGGCACTTTCAAGGACCGCGTGTTCATGGAGAAAAACCCGCACGCCCTGATCGAAGGTATGATTACATCGAGCTATGCGCTGGGTGCGAACACGTCTTATATCTACATCCGCGGTGAATTGTTGTTCGTCCTGCGCATTCTGGAAAAAGCAATCGCCGAGGCGTATGCAGCCGGTTTGCTCGGTAAGAACATTTTGGGTTCAGGTTACGACCTCGACCTGCACGTAGCGCCGGGTGGTGGTGCGTATATCTGCGGTGAAGAGACAGCTCTACTAGAATCACTGGAAGGCAAGCGTGGCAACCCGCGTAACAAGCCGCCATTCCCGGCGGTGAAAGGTCTGTTCCAGTCGCCAACCGTGGTAAACAACGTGGAGACCATCGCGTCTGTGCCTTGGATTGTAAACAACACAGGTGCGGAGTACGCTAAGATAGGTATAGGCCGTAGCACGGGCACCAAACTGATTTCTGCCAGCGGTAACATCAACCGTCCCGGCGTGTACGAGATCGACTTGGGCGTTCCGGTGGAGGAATTCATCTACTCAGACGAGTACTGCGGCGGTATCTGGAAAGGCAAGCAACTGAAGGCAGTCGTACCGGGTGGTTCTTCTGTTCCGATTCTGCCAGCTGACCTGATCCTGAAAACAGCTGCCGGTGAGCAACGCCTGATGACGTACGAATCGCTGTCTGACGGTGGTTTCGTGAGCGGCTCTATGCTGGGTTCTGGTGCTTTTATCGTGTTCGACGAAGACCAATGCATCGTGCGTAACACGTGGAACTATGCCCGCTTCTATCATCACGAGTCATGCGGCCAGTGCAGCCCTTGCCGTGAGGGTACAGGCTGGATGGAGCGTGTGCTGCACCGCATCGAGCATGGCCACGGTCATCAGCAGGACATCGACCTGTTGGTAAGCGTAGCCAAGCAGATTGAGGGTAACACGATTTGCCCGCTGGGTGACGCCGCAGCATGGCCGGTAGCCAGCGCAATCCGTCACTTCCGCGAGGAGTTCGAGTGGCACATCAAGCACCCACAGGAAGCTACAGCTCCGGGCGCGGTATACAGAGGACAGTTAGCGGCAGCTACTGTATAATTCAAAATTAAATTAACTGCCCGCTATACCTTGGTAGGCGAGCTTTGGATAAAAATTAAGATGGCTAAAATAACATTTGACGGCATCGAGGTAGAGGTTGAAGATGGAACCACCATCCTGCAGGCCGCCCGTAAGATCGGTGGTGATGTAGTGCCCCCTGCCATGTGCTTTTATACCCCGCTGAAAGGCAGTGGCGGTAAGTGCCGTGTGTGCCTTGTAAAGGTAACGCAGGGTTCTGCCCGCGACCCACGCCCTATGCCGAAACTGGTAGCTTCGTGCATTACCCCAGTACAGGACGGCATGGTGGTGGAGAACACAACTAACGAAGACGTACTGAATGCCCGCAAGGGTATCGTGGAAATGTTGCTCATCAACCACCCACTGGATTGCCTGTATGCGACCAAGCTGGTGAGTGCGATTTGCAGAACCTTTCTTACGAGCACGGTGTGAGCGCTACCCGCTATGAGGAGCCGCGTCGTACCTTCGACAGAGTAGACCTGGGTCCTTACATCCAACTGCACATGACGCGCTGCATCCTGTGCTACCGTTGCGTGTATACCGCCGACCAGATTACCGAGAAGCGTGTGCACGGCGTATTGGGCCGTGGCGACGCAGCCGAAATTGGCACTTACATCGAGAACGTAATCGACAACGATTTCTCCGGAAACGTGATTGACGTGTGCCCGGTGGGAGCTTTAACAGACAAGACTTGGCGCTTTAAGAACCGCGTGTGGTTCACGAAGCCGCTGAACGCGCACCGCGACTGCCCTACCTGCAGCGGTAAGGTAACGCTGTGGGGACGTGGTGACACGGTGCTTCGCGTAACCGCCCGCAAGGACGAGTACGCCGAGGTAGAGGAGTTCATCTGCAACACCTGTCGTTTCGACAAGAAAGAGATGAGCGATTGGACCATCGAGGGACCGCGCCACATCGACAGAGGTTCTGTTATTTCGGCTAACCACTACGAATTGCCAGTGGTGAACGTGCCGATTGTGCCGAACCTGCCTAAATCTACTGTTAAAAAAATGCCAACGGAATAAAGCATGGATTCTGTAGTTCTCATATACAAGGGTATTTACATTCTGGCCATTTTCGGTATTTCGTTACTGATTGCGACCTACTCGACTTACTTTGAGCGTAAGATTGCCGCTTTCATTCAGGACCGCGTAGGCCCGAACCGTGCGGGTCCGATGGGCTTGCTGCAGCCGCTGGCCGACGCCGGTAAACTGTTCTTCAAAGAAGAGTTTATACCTGCCAACGCAAACAAAACGCTCTTCATCCTGGGCCCAGGTATAGCCATGCTGGTGGCAGCGATGACGAGTGCGGTTATCCCATTCGGCGACACGCTGATTTTGGGAGAAACATCATTTGACCTGATAGCCATTGACGTAAACATCGGAATACTTTACATTTTCGCTGTGGTGTCGCTGGGTGTGTACGGTCTGATGATTGGTGGCTGGGCTTCGAATAATAAGTTCTCCTTGCTGGGTGCTATCCGTGCCGCTTCGCAGAACATTTCATACGAACTGGCTATGGGTCTGTCGCTAATTGCGGTACTGATGTTGAGTGGCTCGCTGTCGCTGAAAGTAATTGCCGAGCAACAAGCCGGATTTAACTGGAACATCTGGTACCAACCGCTGGGCTTCCTGATTTTCCTGATTTGTGCCTTTGCCGAGACAAACAGAACTCCATTTGACTTACCTGAATCTGAAGCCGAACTGATTGGCGGTTACCACACCGAGTATAGCTCTATGAAACTGGGTATGTACCTGTTTGCCGAGTACATCAACATCTTCGTAGTGTCGGCTGTGATGGCAACGCTGTACTTCGGTGCCTATAATTTCCCGTTCATGGAGAACCTGCGCAATGCGTTCGATGACCCTGTTTTGGGTAACAACGTGGTGACCATACTGGGTGTGGGTGTGATGTTCGCGAAGATTTTCGCCTTCATCTTCTTCTTCATGTGGGTGCGCTGGACACTACCGCGTTTCCGCTACGACCAGTTGATGAAGCTGGGCTGGAACATCCTGATTCCGCTGGCCATCCTGAATATCCTGCTTACGGGCGGTGGCATTCTACTCTACGACTATTTTACACAAGGATAACGAAATATTGAATGCTGCCATGCCAGGCGCTGTTATAGACAGACAGCATAGACAGCAATCATAATCGAGATACAATGGAACCACTATCTAATAGAAAAAAGAACGTAGCACAAAAGGAGATGACGCTTTCGGAGCGCATGTACCTGCCTGCTATCGCTCAAGGCTTGGGAATTACGATAAAGCACTTCTTTAAGAAGAAAGCGACAATCAATTACCCTGAGGAGACGCGTCAGCGCAGCGACATCTGGCGCGGTCTGCACGTGCTGAAGCGTGACGAAAACGGTGCAGAGCGTTGCACGGCCTGTGGTCTGTGCGCCGTAGCCTGCCCTGCCGAAGCCATCACAATGACGGCTGGCGAGCGCAAGAAAGGCGAAGAGCACCTGTACCGCGAAGAAAAGTACGCCGTGACCTACGAAGTGAACATGCTGCGCTGCATTTTCTGCGGTCTGTGCGAAGAAGCCTGCCCGAAGGCTGCTATCTTCCTGCAGGACGACAAACTTGCCCCAGCCCGTTACGAGCGCGACGAATTCATTTACGGCAAAGACCGCTTGGTAGAACCGTTAAAAACCACTGAAACCAAATAATCCGATGACAGAAAGTCTGTTTTTCTTCTTTGCTTCGCTAACGCTGCTTTGCGCCCTGATGGTTGTTATTTCCAAGAACCCGGTGTACAGCGTTATCTTCCTGATCCTGACATTCTTCACCATATCAGCGCACTATATATTGCTGAACGCCCAGTTTTTGGCAGCGGTAAACATCATCGTATATGCAGGAGCCATCATGGTACTTTTCCTATTTGTACTGATGTTCATCAACACAGGTAAGAACGTGGAAGGCACCATGAAAAGGAATGTGCTGGCCAAAATAGCCGGTACAGTAGCTGGTGGCTTGCTGTTCACGGTAGTAGTAGCTGCTTTGAAAGATGTAACACTCGGCCACCCGGATCCAGCCACGTTCAATTCGCAGGTTGGTATGGTAGAGAACCTGGGCAAAGTGCTTTTCACCAAATATATGCTGCCGTTCCAGTTAGTAGCAGTACTATTCCTCGTATCTATGGTAGGTGCTGTGATGATTGGCAAGAGAGAAGCGGGAGAGCAGAACTTCTAATCGAGTTATACCTTCAAAAAATAGAGAGCCAGTGCTGCAAAGTGCTGGCTTTTTTTTGTCTGAATCAGGATTTACAGGATTTAAAGAGGGTCCCTACCCCACGGATTTTTAGGATCCGTGGAAATGGATATAAAGTAAGATGTCGCAAATTTAGCGGTAGCGCAACTTGTGACTGTTCTTGGGGCCAGTTTATAACTGGCAGGTACCATGGTCAAATTTTTAATACGCCGGTTTCAAACTGGCCGTCATGAATTACCATAAGTTACCTCTTCACTCAAACTTGCGGTATGGGAAAAATTTTATTGCTCTACCGTCAACATAACTTCAAGTAATTCAGACCCACCCAGATCATCATCTGAAACTACTACCAGGCGATACCTGCCTTTCCCTTCTCGCTTTTTAACGACCAACGATTCTGCCTTGCCTGTATAAAGTTCTCCATCCGCTTGTAGCATAGGTGTGGCAGGAATTTGCAGAGTATCCTGTTTTCCTATCGCATTGAAAGGAATATAGCCGATGTAACTACCCAGGACCTCCCCATCCCCGTAGGCGTCGTTCGTATCTTCCAGTGAAGCTGTAAAAAAAAGCTTGTCATCATATACATAAGCACCAGAAAAGCCCGCCTGCAGGAGTTCCAACTCGGGCAAACGGAAATAGGCAAGCTCTGGCTTTGGCAACTGCACTGCAGATTCTGACAAGAGATAAGGTATAAATTCGGCCAGATTATAGGAAATCAACATGTTCTGACCGGTCCCGATAGCACGCTGCATCAGGTAAAGCCGCCCATGCCCGGCAGCTACACCTTCTATGTTGAGCAGACTTTCTCCTAACTTCATCTGCGCTTCGAGTTCTTTGTAGAGAGGATCCAGATTTATGGCCTTTGCTCCATGAGTGTCTGCTCCCTCTCTACAGATATCATCACCGCAAATGTTGTAAAGATAGGCCTTACGTCGGGCTGGGGCTGAGCCAGAACCCATCATAAGAAGATAGGGCTTGCCCTGATGTTGCAAAAGGGTCATGCCCTCCAGGTCGGCTTTATCAGCTTTGGCGATGCGCCCATTTTCGAAGCCGGTTGTGTCAAAGATCGCTTCATGGGATAACAACCGGTAGTTTTTGTCCAGCTTGTATAGGTATGGAGAATCGTCGCCAGTCACATAATAATGGTCACCCAGCATCTCAAGCCCGGAAGCAGATGGCAGGTTATCGAAGTGAAGGTGCTTCTCAATAGTAGCTTTCATAGTCAGATCGGCATGATAAGGTGTAGTGGATGATGCGGTAGTTGGCTGTTGACAAGACGAAAACAGTGCAACCAGGCAAAACAGGTATAGCAGAGGTAAGTATTCTAACTTCATACAATTTTAGAGCAACCAGGTTATAGCATCCTGAATGGACAAATCAGCTTCGCTATACCTGATCAGGTGCAGGTATAGCACGAGTGCGACTTGCCATCAAAAATAAGTCTTATACCCTACGCAGCCTGAAAAGGAAAGTATAAGCTGTAGCTTAACAAGGCGTGCCTGCATTAACTAAAATATAAATCTTCAGGGACATGAAACCTTGTTACAGATCGGGCAAGAAGATTAGAAATATGTTATGGATTTTACAAAAATGGGGATAACTTTGCGACTTGATTTCAGAATTGTAATTTACCAGTAATACGTTCAGCAACCAGACGATGAACCAAATGCCAGAGGTTATCCGAACCATCCCGCTTGAATTCTACCTGTACTTCAGCACGGCCCTTTTCGCCATTGGCGTAATCGGCGTTCTCACCAGACGAAACGCGATTGTTATTTTTATGTGTGTGGAGCTGATGCTCAACGCCGTGAACGTACTGATGGTCGCTTTGTCGTCTTATCGCTCTGACCCGAACGGACAGATTTTCGTGTTCTTCATCATGGCGGTAGCAGCGGCGGAAGTAACAGTTGGTCTGGCCATCATCGTGATGATTTACCGCAACCTGCGCACCACCAACGTGCAATTGCTGAACTACCTCAAGTGGTAGCCCATACCTTATCTAACCTGAATAGCTTAACTAAATCATACGCTAAATGCAAGAAGTAGTAATGCCCATCAACAATCAGGAAATGGCGCTGCTGTGTTTGCTTGTGCCGCTCCTGCCGTTCATAGGCTTTCTGATTAACGGACTTGGCAACCGCAAATTGCCTAAGGCCATTGTAGGTCTGCTGGGCTCTGGCACCGTGCTGGCCTCGTTTCTGATATCAGTATACCTGTTCATCGACTTCACTTCCAATGGTAGCCGCCCTTACATCGTCGACCTATACAACTGGTTCTCGGTGGGTAGCCTTGAGATTGGTTTCTCGTTCATGATTGACCAGCTCACCCTGCTGATGCTCTTGATGGTGACCGGTATCGGTTTCCTGATTCACGTGTACTCGGCGGGTTACATGAGCCACGACGAAAACTACGGCAAGTTCTTCTCTTTCCTCAACCTGTTCATGTTCTCGATGTTGCTGCTCGTGATGGGCTCTAACTACGTGATGATGTTCGTGGGCTGGGAAGGCGTTGGTCTTTGCTCCTACCTGCTGATCGGCTTCTGGAACAAGAACACCAACTATAACAATGCCGCCAAGAAAGCCTTTATCATGAACCGTATCGGTGACTTGGGCTTCCTGCTGGGCATTTTCCTTATTTTCATCACCTTCGGCAGCGTGAGCTACCCAGAGGTATTCCTGTCTGCTTCGCAGATGACGGGCCTGACCGATAGCGGTGTGATGATTGCCATTACCATGCTCCTGTTTGTGGGTGCGATGGGTAAGAGTGCGCAGATTCCATTGTTCACATGGCTTCCTGACGCGATGGCGGGTCCAACGCCTGTTTCGGCCCTGATTCACGCCGCGACCATGGTGACGGCAGGTATCTACATGGTGCTTCGCTCGAACGTACTGTATGTGCTGGCCCCGACTACGATGGAGTTTATCGCTATCATTGGTCTGGCTACTGCCCTGTTGGCCGCGACGATTGGTCTGGCGCAGAATGACATCAAGAAAGTGCTGGCTTACTCTACCGTGTCGCAGCTGGGCTTTATGTTCCTGGCGCTCGGTGTGATGGCTTTCTCTTCTTCCATTTTCCACGTTCTCACGCACGCCTTCTTTAAGGCCCTCCTATTCCTGGGTGCTGGTTCTGTGATTCACGCAGTAAGCAACGAACAGGATATCCGCAACATGGGTGGTCTGCGCAAGTGGCTGCCAATTACATTTATCACGTTCCTGATTGGTACGCTCGCGATTTCAGGTATACCGCCTTTCGCCGGTTTCTTCTCGAAAGACGAATTGCTGGCGCATGTGTTTGAGCACAACAAGCTGATGTGGGCGCTCGGCCTGCTGGCTTCGTTCATGACCTCGTTCTACATGTTCCGCCTCCTGTTCCTGACGTTCTTCGGCAAGTTCCGTGGCACAGAGGCGCAGCGTTCGCACCTGCACGAGTCACCACCTTCCATGACCATTCCGCTGATTGTACTGGCTATCCTGTCCACTGTAGGTGGTTTCATTGGTCTGCCAGCCGTTTTCAGCGACACGCATACCTTGGGCAACTTCCTGTCGCCTATCTATGACCTTGCCCGCCGCGCCAACGGTGCCGCTCTGGAGCCTGCTCACATTGACCACGCGACAGAATACATCCTGATGGCTGTTTCGGTGGTGGTGTCGGTTATCGCGATTATCATTGCCTACATCATGTATGTAAAGAAAGAAACAGTGCCGGCTCCGGAAGGAACGCGCCTGTCTCCTATCCACAACCTGATTTACAACAAATACTACATCGACGAGATTTATGACACGGTGTTCGTTCGTCCGGTGATGGCCATGTCGACTGCTTTCCACCGCTTTGTGGACGTGATTGTAGTAGACGGCATTGTAAACGGCTTCGGCAAATTGGTGATGGCAAGCGGCCGTGTGCTGCGCCTCACGCAGAGTGGCGTGATTGGCTTCTATGTTTTTGTGATGGTAGCCAGCATTGTTCTGATTCTATTTTTAAACTTCTTTATCGCTTAAGGTTCTAAGAAGATGATTACAGCTCTATTACTTTTCTGGCCTGCCCTAGCTGCACTGCTGGTGCTGCTGATTAAAGGCGACGGTGCCAAGAAAGTGGCTTTTATAGCAACGCTTGTTGAGTTTGCCATTGCTCTGTTTGCAATCACAAACTTTGTTCCGGACGCTACCACACAGTTCGCCCTCAATATGCCGTGGGTAGAGCGTGCAGGTATAGGCTTCACCATCGGCATGGACGGCATCAGCCTCCTGATGGTGCTCCTGACGACTTTCCTCGTACCGCTTATTGTCCTTTCTTCTTTCAAGCACGACTACAAAAACCCGCACGTGTTCTACGCGCTGGTGCTGTTTATGCAGACGGGTTTGATTGGTGTGTTCGTTGCAATGGACGCGTTCCTGTTCTACTTCTTCTGGGAAGTGGCCTTGATTCCGATTTACTTTATCGCAGCCATCTGGGGCGGTGCGCGCAGGATTCCGGTTACGTTCAAGTTCTTTATCTACACGATTTTCGGTTCGCTTTTCATGCTGGCCGCTTTCGTATACCTGTACTTCCAGACGGCAGGCACAGAGCTGGCGGCGCACTCGTCTAACGTGAACGCCTTCTACCAACTGACGCTGGACAGCGCGACGCAGAGCTGGATTTTCTGGTTCCTGTTCCTTGCTTTTGCCATCAAAATGCCGGTGTTCCCGTTCCATACCTGGCAGCCCGACACCTATACTGAGTCTCCTACGCAGGCGACGATGTTGCTGGCGGGTATCATGCTGAAGATGGGTATCTACGGTGTGCTGCGCTGGTTGCTGCCTGTGGTGCCGTTGGGCGTGAGCCAGTGGGCTGACCTCGTGCTGGTGCTTTCCATCATCGGTATTGTGTACGGCTCTATCATCGCCATCCGTCAGCGCGACATGAAGCGACTGATTGCCTACTCGTCTATCGCGCACGTAGGCCTGATTGCGGCAGGTATCTTCACCCTGAACGAGCAAGGTCTGCAGGGCGGCGTGATTCAAATGCTGAGCCACGGTATCAACGTAGTGGGCTTGTTCTTCATCGTCGATATCATTTTCCGCAGAACCAACACGAGAGAGATTGCCAACCTGGGCGGTATCACCCAGACCACGCCGGCGCTTTCTATCATGTTCCTGACACTGTTGATGGGTTCTGTGGCGCTTCCGCTCACAAACGGCTTCATCGGCGAGTTCCTGTTGCTGTCGGGTGTGTTCCAGTACAACCACTACTTTGGCGCTGTGGCTGGCCTCACCATCATTTTGGGTGCGGTATACATGCTGCGCATGTTCCAGGGTGTGATGTTCGGCACGAAGTCAGAAGCCACCGAAGGTTTTGCTGACCTGACCTTCCATGAGAAAGCTGTGCTGATTCCATTGGTGATCATGGTATTCTGGATTGGTCTGTTCCCGAACACTTTCCTGAGCATTTCAGAGCCTGCGGTTGGACAGCTGCTGAGCATTATCAACCGATAGTCCGCAAAAAGAAACGATACTAAACGACATGATTTCGATTATACTTCTATCTGGATTTGGGATTATCAGCCTCTTCGTAGGCTTCCTGAAATCTAAAAGAATCCTGTTGCCGCTGTCGCTGCTGTTTTTAGCGATTGTGTTCGGCACTAACCTACTCGACTGGAACGATACCCAGAGCTACTTCGAGAACATGATTACCATCGACAATTTCGCGGTGGCCTTCACAGGTATCATGGTGCTGTCGACGCTACTGATTCTGCCTTTCACGCAGCACTACGTTACCCGCAACGACGAAAACATTGGTGAACTCTACGCCCTGATTTTGTTCTCGCTGGTGGGCGCCATTATGATGGTGAGCTACAATAACATGCTGATGCTGTTCATAGGTATAGAGATTCTCTCGATTGCTATGTACGTGCTGGCAGGTAGCGACAAGGGAAGCCTGCGCTCCGCCGAAGCTGCCTTGAAGTACTTTCTGATGGGTTCTTTCTTCACGGGTATCCTGCTTTTCGGTATCGTGATGATCTACGGTGCGACGGGAACGTTCAACATTGCCGAGATTGCCGGTTCAGCTGAGGCTTTGGGTAATGGTGGTGTAAACAATGTCATGTTCCTGCTGGGTATCCTGATGATTATCATCGGTATCTCTTTCAAAGTTTCTGCAGCTCCTTTCCACTTCTGGACGCCTGACGTGTATGAAGGTACGCCAACGGTATGGACGGCTTATATGTCAACCGTAGTAAAGACAGCTGGTGTAGCCGCTTTCTACAAACTGATGGACGCAGCCTTCGCCGCTTCTTACGGTAGCTGGATGCCAACGCTGGTGGCCATTATCGTGCTGACGCTCCTGATTGGAAACGTAGGCGCTGTGGTGCAGCAAAGCATGAAGCGTATGCTGGCTTACTCCAGTATCTCGCACGCAGGCTACCTGCTGATGACTTTGCTTGCTTTCAACAATTTGTCTACTTCTGCTATCCTGTTCTACTCGTTCGCGTACTCCACTGCTTCTATCGCCGCATTCGGTGTGCTGCAGTTGGTATCAAGACAGCGTCAGAACGAGAACTACGAAGCTTTCAACGGCTTGGGCAAAACAAATCCACTGCTGGCTTTCTCGGTAGCGGTGTCCATGCTGTCGCTGGCAGGTATACCACTCACGGCTGGTTTCTTCGGCAAGTTCTTCGTGTTCTCTGCCCTGATCGAAAACCCGGATATGATGTGGCTGATTGTGGTAGCGGTGATTCTGGCTGCTGTGGGTGTGTACTACTACTTCCGCGTGGTTATCGCAATGTACCTGCACCCAGTTGCTGAAGACGCTACGACTATCCGCTCAACCAGCTTTATGAATGTGATGCTGCTTATCATTACTGCTCTGACGATTCTGCTAGGTATAGCGCCTGCTCTGTTGAGCGACGTGCTGTAAGGTATAGCGAACTGATATTGGAAGCGGCTGCTCTGGAAAGGGTAGCCGTTTTTTTGTTCCTATCTGGTAGTAAAATAAAAAGGCTGCCCTTATCGGACAGCCTTTCCCATACTTCTATATACCTATCCCTTACGAGGCAGGTTCTTCATTTTGATATGCAGTTCATCCAACTGCGCATTGGCAATCGGTGATGGTGCGTCTATCATAACATCGCGACCTGAGTTGTTTTTCGGGAAAGCGATGTAGTCGCGGATGGAGTCGGAGCCACCGAAGAGGGAGCACAGGCGGTCGAAGCCGAAGGCGATGCCACCGTGTGGCGGCGCACCGTACTCGAAGGCGTCCATCAGGAAGCCAAACTGCGCTTTGGCCTCGTCGTTGCTAAAGCCTAGCAAACGGAACATCTGCTCCTGCAGACGGCGGTCGTGGATACGGATAGAACCACCACCAACTTCCACACCGTTTATAACCATGTCATAGGCATTGGCGCGGATATCGCCCGGGCGGTCATCGATCAGCTCCAGGTCTTCTGGCTTCGGTGACGTGAAGGGATGGTGCATGGCATGGAATCGGTTGCTGTCTTCATCCCACTCCAGAAGCGGGAAGTCTACTACCCACAGTGGCGAGAACACGTTCTTGTCACGCAGTCCAAGGCGCTCGCCCATCTCCAGACGCAGTTCGTTCAGGGCCTTGCGTGTCTTGTCTCTGCCTCCGGCCAATACCAGAATCAAATCGCCTGGTTCAGCATTGAAAGCAGTAGCCCAGGCCTGCAGGTCCTCTACGGTATAAAACTTGTCTACAGATGACTTCACGGTGCCATCTTCCTGCACACGGGCGTATACCAGGCCGGTAGCTCCGATCTGCGGACGCTTCACAAAATCAGTCAGTTCGTCGAGTTGCTTGCGGGTGTAGCTGGCAGCGCCTTTGGCGTTTATACCTACTACCAATTCGGCATCGTCGAATACTTTAAAGCCTTTGTTCTTCACCAGCGGGTTCAGCTCCACAAAACGCATGTCGAAACGGGTGTCTGGCTTATCAGAACCGTAGAACTTCATCGCGTCAGCATAGGTCATGCGTGGCAGGTTGGCAATGTGTACGCCTTTTACTTTCAGGAAGAGATGACGAATCAGGCCTTCGAAGGTGTTCAGGATATCTTCCTGGGTTACGAATGAAAGCTCACAGTCTATTTGTGTAAACTCTGGCTGACGGTCAGCGCGCAAATCCTCGTCGCGGAAGCACTTTACGATTTGGTAGTACTTGTCGAAACCAGAAACCATCAGGAGTTGCTTGAAGGTCTGCGGAGATTGTGGCAGGGCGTAGAACTCACCAGGGTTCATGCGGCTTGGCACCACGAAGTCGCGGGCACCTTCCGGCGTCGACTTGATCAGCACCGGAGTTTCTACCTCAATGAAATAATGCTCGTCCAGGTATGCACGCACGGCACGCATCATCTGGTGGCGCAGCTCCAGGTTCCGGCGCACAGGCGTACGGCGCAGGTCCAGGTAGCGGTACTTCATGCGCAGGTCATCACCACCGTCTGTTTCGTCCTCGATCATGAACGGAGGCAGTTTGGCCGCATTGAGCACTTCTATTTTGGAGGCATGAATCTCGATGTCGCCGGTTGGGATCTTGTCGTTCTTGGAGTAGCGCTCGATCACTTTGCCGATCACTTTGATCACGTACTCGCGGCCAAGACTGCGGGCCTCTTCAAATAAGTGGGCGGGTGTTACACCGTCTTCAAACGTGAGCTGTGTGATGCCGTAGCGGTCGCGCAGGTCAATCCAAAGCATGCCGCCCTTGTCGCGCAGGCGCTGTACCCAGCCTGTCAGTACAACTTCTTCACCTACATTATCTATTCTTAGTTCACCGCAAGTATGTGTCCGGAGCATAAATGTCGTTTTGTTATGATGTAGTGCAAAAGTAATAATTGTTTCACTGCCATGCCTCGAAAACAAGCCTTCAGCATGTATAATCTTCTAACACAAATCCCAGGTATTGCCAAACACGTTACTATACCTGTAACTGGAATTACCTGAAACAAGAGCCACCACCATGAAACGCAGTTTGTTCACTTTCCGAAACATCGCCTTAGCTATTATACTACTCGCCTTATTGATGATGCTGGTGGGATAGCCCTGCCTGTTAGTCATCTAAAAGCGAGCGCATACGCTTCACGTTATTCACTTGAATGGCGTCGGGCTCCATCTCCAGCATATTGGCGATGCTCCCTTTCGACTTGCCCCCAAACAGCACCACCTGCAAACCCCGCGCTTTCGCCCTGAGTAATTGCTCTCGGTTCACATGTTTTCCATTGGCAGTCACACCATGAAGCCTGTTGTCCAGTGCTTCCTGCGCCGAAAGGTCGAAGTCTTCACCAGCATCCAGCATCAGCTCTGCTTCCGGCTCCAGTTCCTGCACCGCGTGCAGTATGGCAGGCTGATTGAAAATAAATGTCAGTTTTTCAACAGGGTAGTTATATTTACGAAGCAAAGTCAGGATTGACTCGGCATAAAAGGTGTTACGGCTTGGGTCCTGGTTCCGGATATCGATGTGCAGGTAGGGTAGCTCCGGGTACGTCTGGAAGCGCTGCAGCATGGCTTCCATCGTAATGATATTCTCACTGTGGAAAAGGTCGTATAACACTCCTCCCTTATACCTGGTACCAACCACTTCAGCAGCTGGCAAGTCTGCAATGATACCTACACCTTCACTCATCGTCTCCAGCGTATTGTCATGGTAGAGAATCGGCACGCCGTCCAGGCTCACGTGCACATCCACTTCCACTCCATCAGCACCATCCTCTTCCATGGCTTTCACAATAGAAGCCATGCTGTTGGCGGGGAGCGGATTGTAAGGGTTCAAGGGGGAGAAAAAGCCTGAGCCCGCATGGCCTATCACGAGAATATTGCGGGAGTAAATGCCTGATTCGGGTTGCAGGATATTATACACACTCAATGCCAGCGTGATTATACCTAAAACCAGAATCAAAAGGGTAGTGCTTTTGCGTTCCAAAAAAGGTGTTTTGTTCTTCGGCTCAGTCAAATTCATACACAAACTTAAGAGTATATCTTTTAACTTTGGAACGGATTTTCTTAAAAAATCAAAGGTCAATCCACATTACCTAATATTACTGTATGTCATTCTCTCCCCAAACCGCTCCTGAAAAGCTCATGACTGCTGATCAGGTTGGCGTCCATAACAGGCTCATGGTGCCGCTGTCGCTGATTATGCTGATTGCCTTTGTCATCCGCATGGTGGCCGCCTTCTTTTCAAAGGGCTTTGCCTTTCACGACGATCACTTCGACGTGATCACGATTGCGCAGCACTGGCTTTATGGCTTACCATCGTGGCTGCACGAGCCTATGCCGCCGCGCCACAGTATGTTTTATGCAGGTATACACTACGGTTTGTTTTACCTGATGGAGAGCATTGGCATCACGAACCCGGATACCAAAATGACCCTTGTGCGGGTGCTGCACGGCCTGTATTCGCTGCTGATCGTGTATTACGGATACAAGATCACAGAGCGGCTTTCCAACCAGGCCAATGCTCGCATTGTGGGCCTGATGCTGGCGCTTATGTGGTTTATGCCCTTCATGAGTGTGCGTAACCTTGTGGAGATGGTGTGCATCCCACCCTACCTGGCAGCCTTCTATTTCATGCTGAAGCAGGATGACCGCAACAGAAACTGGCATTACCTGTGGGCAGGGGCGCTGTTTGCACTGGCCTTTGTATTCCGTTATCATGCAGCACTCTTTTTAGGCGGTGCCGGACTGGTATTGCTTTACCGTCGTCAGTGGAAGGATATCATTTGGCTGGCGTTGGGCTTTGTACTCATGGCCACGCTGATCCAGGGCACCATTGACTTGATCTTCTTCGACTATCCTTTCCACTCGGTAGTCACCTATTTCTTCTACAACGCCGACAATGCTTACAACTACAGCACCGGACCGGTATACCGTTTCCTGCTGACCATACTGGGCTTCATGGTCCCTCCCATCAGCGTATACCTGCTGCTGGGCTACAGCCGCACGGCCAGGCTGGCACCTATGCTCTTCTGGGCCGGGCTGCTGTTTTTTGTAGTACACTCACTGTTCCCGAACAAGCAGGAGCGCTTCATTTTACCGCTTTTCCCGCTTATCATGATTTTGGGCGTCATCGGCTGGCAGGACTTCGTGCGTACAGCTAAGTTCTGGCAGCGACGCAAAAAGCTGCTCGCAGCCAGCTGGGCTTTTTTCTGGATACTCAACATAGTGGTAGCCGTGGCGATGTCCTTCACCTATACCAAAAAGAGCCGCATAGCACCGCTGGTATACCTGTCTGAAAAGCAGGATATGGATGCGGTACTGCTCGAGTTTGGCAACTCATCCATGAAGCAGCCGCCACTCTATTACCTGAACCGCCTGGCAGCCGAGTTTCACGAGTACCACTTCAACTACAAGCGCGACTGGGACGAGTACAAGGCCGGTAAGCCGCTTCCACAGGATTTTGCGATGACCTACAGCCTGAACGGGGAAAAGTCGCTGGACAGCCTGCAAACAGAGCTGAGCCTCTATCCTTATCAACCAGACTATGTTATAGTGGTGGGCCAGAAAGACATGGAAGAGCGCATGCAACGCATTAATAGCCTATACCCTGCACTGGAGCTGGAAACGACTATCACGCCTTCGCTCTACGACCGTGTGCTGCACTTCCTGAACCCGCGTGTGCACAAAGACGAACATGTGCGCATCTACCGCGTCCAAGACCAGAATTAGCGGGTAAAGGTATAGAGGTAATTGAGCAGGAAGTTCCAGATAAACACCACCACAATGGCGATAAATTTGGAAATGTAGAAGTTGAGTTTAACCTTCTCGGTCAGTAGGTATACGATCAGGTTGTTGATGATCAACCGGCCACAGCCACCAGCAGGAACTTGGAAAACTGCCAACCGATTTCAGGGTCCATGCTATGGAAGGTCCAGAGGCGGTTGAGGATGTAGTTGTTGATGCTGGCCAGGATGAAGCCCAGGCTGTTAGCCACATACTTGTTCCAGCGCAGCTTCTCCTTCACCAGAAAGGTCACACCAAAATCAATGACAAGACCGGTAAAGCCTACCAAGCCAAACTTCAGGAATTTAAGAAAGAAAGCGCCTATACCTTCGGACATGCCGGCAGTTGGAGTGTGCAACTGATTTAACCTACGATTTAGCAGGTAAAATTAAGAACTTTAGTACATAGTGACAACTTCAATTAAGCGAAGCATAGACAGCTTTAGTCGATAAATTACATCTATTTGTATAGTATATTTTGATATATCTGACTAAGCTGCTTACTTAGTGTTGCTTAGGTATAGCCCTGCAAAACCTTGGCTTAGAATACCACTCCCCTAGTACCTGACATGGTTTTCTGATAGAATTTTTATGCTATATTCGCGCCGCGCTCACAAACGCAGTACGACTGTTGCATATCGGAGCAGTTTGTACTGGAAGTGATTCCCGACTTTTCTTTTTACTACTGTTAAACTTTTTAGGACTTGGCACGGTTAAGAAGTCATCATTGAAAACACGACTCAGTTTTTGATAACTGACTTAAAAATATTGCTTTGGAGCTCCCCGCTCCGGCAATTATAGGCACACTTGTTTAAGGTGAGATGTAAGTAAGTTGCCGACTTGCAACCAAAAAACACAACAACACAACCAAAGAGAAGCCATACCTACTAGGTATGGCTTCTCTTATTTCGGCCCTCCTGTAGCTTATTTAAAAAGCCCTCCGAGCTTATCTCCCATGCCTTTGGGCAGTTTATCGGTCAATCCACCGCCCAGCATCCCCATCAGATCCGACTGGCTGTTGACGTTGCCGCCGATCTTGTTCATCAGAAAGGACACGACAAAGGGCCCCACCTGCTTTGCCACAGACTCCGGTATACCTACTTTAGAAGTCAGATCCCCTATATAGTTTTGGATGGTACTGTTCATGGCCTGGCTGTCCTGAGGCGCTTTCTGACCTTTCAGCATGTTCATGATCCCCCCGGCATCTCCCCCCGAAGCCTCTTTCTTCAGGCCCTCCGTTACATGGTCCTTAGCCAGATCCACGGACTGGTTGGCTTGCCCTGAGTCAATATTGAACTTGTCCTGCAGTTCGCCAGTCAGTTGTCCTTTTACGCTGTTGATGATGTTTCCTAACATAGCTTTTACGTTTACATGATATTTAATTTCAGGCAGCTGGAATTATACCGCTAAACTCAGCTGTTTCATTTTTAACGTCATTCACCCACAGAAGATATAAAACCACAGAGCGCACGCTCTGATCAGGCACTGCTGCAGCTTTGGCAAAATAATTGCTACTGTCTATCACAGTCCTTATTATTTGATACCTTTGCCCGAACAACCCTATGAACATGCGCTACTTAGCCTTTTTAGCTATTATCCTGATTGCCGGCGTAGCCCTGGCTGATACTAAACTTAAGAAAACCCAGATCACCAAGGAGGTCAGCATCATGCTGCCCCGCGACTTTACGCCGCTCCCTGACGATGGTATTGCCCGCAAGTACCCGGCAGCCAACCGACCTGTGGCCGTTTACTCCAGCCCCAATGGCCAGGTGGATTTCAGCATGACACAGAAGCGGTCGCAGTTTGGCGCTCAGGACTTGAAAATGCTTCGCGATGTGTACAAGGCTAACCTGCTGGAGCGCTTCACGAAGGTGGATTTTATCAGAGATGAAGTAGCCACGATCAATGGCCGCGATTACATTGTGTTTGAGTTTGTATCAGTGATGGCCGATGAGCGCTCTGGCAGTCACCTGTCACCGGTGCAGAAGTATAGCATCATGCAGTACACCGTGCAGGGTAATCAGTTGATGGTCTTCTCTATGCACATGCCATTTATGATGAAGAACAACTGGCAGGACACAGCCCGCGAGATTATGGGCTCAGTTAGAATAAAAACGTAAAAGCGAACTAAACCCTATACCTGGTTACTGAGGCCCCTCCTTTCCCGGAGGGGCTTTTTTTTGTATCTTGTGCAAAAGCAAACACCAATACACTTATACCTGTGGACTTACTTTCTATACACAGCGACGATCACTTTATGCAGGAGGCTTACCGACAGGCAACTTACGCCTTCGAAGAGGGGGAGATTCCGATTGGAGCCGTGGTCGTGAGCAACAACCGCATCATTGCCAAAGCCTACAACCAGACCGAAAAGCTGAATGACGTAACTGCCCATGCCGAGATGCTGGCCCTCACCGCCGCTGCCGAGTACTTGGGTAATAAATATCTGCACGACTGCACCCTGTATGTGACCGTGGAGCCTTGTGTGATGTGCGCTGGCGCCAGCTACTGGGCACAGCTCAAGCGGGTAGTGTTCGGAACACCTGAACCGAAGCGTGGTTACAGACGGGTAGGAAATCTGCTGCACCCCAAAACGGAGATGGTGAGTGGTGTTATGGCGAAGGAGTGCGCCGAACTGATGGCTTCGTTCTTTGCAGCCAAAAGAAAATAACTATCTTTGAAACTCACATTTCAAATGCATACGTACACCTATAAATCTGTACGCATGCTATTTTTTCACACATAAAACCACATAAAACTATGGCTTTCGAATTACCGAAACTACCTTACGCCTATGACGCGCTTGAACCACATATTGATGCGCGCACGATGGAAATCCACCATACGAAGCACCACCAGGCCTATACCGACAACCTGAATAAGGCAATTGCGGGCACTGAGATGGAGAACATGAGCATTGAGGAGATCATGCGCAATGTAAAAGAAGACAACAAAGCCGTTCGCAACAATGGTGGTGGTTACTACAACCACAACCTGTTCTGGACGATCCTTTCTCCAAACGGCGGTGGTCAGCCTTCAGGCGAGATAGCTGATGCCATCAACTCTGCTTTTGGTTCTTTTGACCAGATGAAAGAGAAGTTCAATGCGGCTGCAGCTACACGCTTCGGTTCTGGCTGGGCCTGGCTTTGCGTAAAAGACGGCAAGCTGGAGATTTGCTCTACACCAAACCAGGACAACACCCTGATGTCATTCGCTGAAGGATGCGGCGGTCAGCCAATCCTGGGTCTTGACGTATGGGAGCACGCTTACTACCTGAACTACCAGAACCGTCGTCCGGACTATATCAACGCGTTCTGGAATGTGGTGAACTGGGAAGAAGTAACCCGTCGCTACAACGAAGCGAAGTAAGGTATACCTGATACTTCATACAAGAAAGCCCCACCTCAAGAGGTGGGGCTTTCTTGTTTCTGCCCCCACAGTGTGCGTAGTTCCTGTGAGAGCCTGTATTTTCCCGTATCGGGGGCAAGACACTCACAGGTCTGGAAGACACTGTGAGGTCTACCGTTACTTCTTCGCGACCTGCTTCTGCTTGTTATAAGCCTCTACGCCTGCGTCGAGGAACTTCACGAAATTTTCTATGCTTCGGTCATAAGCCACTGGCTCTACCAGCATATTCTCATTTTCGTCCATTAGCACATAGTAGGGCTGCGCGTTCACATTGAACTTCGTGATCTGGTAGTCGGCGTATTTCTTGCCAATGGTTTTCTTTTCTTTCCCATCGTGTTCGCTCACGTACCACTCACTTTCAGGCAATTCTGTTCTGTCATCCACATAAAGGGCCGCTATCACATAGTTTTCCTGCAGGCGCTTCAGCACCTCCGGATCCGACCACACGTTGGCTTCCATTTCGCGGCAGTTCACGCAGCCATGGCCGGTGAAGTCAATGAAGATAGGTTTGCCCTGCTCGGCAGCACAGCGTTTGGCCTGCTCCAAGTCAAAATAGCCTTGCAGGCCATGCGGCAAGTGCAGGAAATCGCCGTATTTAGGCGTCTCACACAGTTGACTGCCAGCCAGTGTTGCTGTAGTTGTGCTTCCTCCACCACTCTGGCGCGCAATGGCATTCAGGTCGAAGTCATGAGTGGACTGCGGAGGCAGGTAACCTGACAGGGCCTTGAGCGGAGCGCCAAACAAACCAGGTATCAGGTATACCACAAAGCCGAACGTGGCGATTGCCAAAAACAGGCGCGGTACCCCAATATGCTTCAGGTCAGAGTCGTGTGAAAACTTCAGCTTGCCTAGCAGGTAGAAGCCCATCAGCGTAAAGATAACAATCCAAAGGGCCAGGTATACCTCGCGATCCAGAATGCCCCAGTGGTATACCTGGTCGGCGATGCTCAAAAACTTAAGCGCCAGCGCCAGTTCAATAAAGCCCAGCACCACCTTCACGGAGTTCAGCCAGCCACCGGATTTAGGCAGGCTGTTAAGCCATGAAGGGAAAACAGCGAAGAGCGTGAAAGGCAGCGCAAAAGCCAGCGAAAAGCCCAGCATACCCACTACCGGGCGCACCGTTTCGCCTCCGGCGGACGCCACGAGAATACTGCCCACAATGGGGCCTGTGCAAGAGAAAGACACCAGCACCAGCGTGAATGCCATGAAGAACACACCGATAATTCCCCCTTTGTCTGCCTGTGCGTCTACCTTTGTCAGGAAGGAACTAGGCAGTGTAATCTCGAACATGCCAAAGAAGGACATGGCGAAAATAATGAATACGGCAAAGAAAATCAGGTTGGGCAGCCAGTGTGTACTGATGAAGTTGGCACCATCGGCTCCAAACAACCTGGCTACGATCGTACCCACCAGGGTATAGATGGCAATGATAGAGAAGCCATAGAGAAGCGCTTTGAAAATAGCCTGCCCGCGGTTGGCACTACCATTAGTGAAAAAGCTCACCGTCATCGGAATCATCGGGAATACGCATGGAGTCAATAAGGCGCCAAGACCAAAGACAAAAGCAACCAGCATGAATTTCCATAGGCTTTCTGCATCCTCTGCCTCACCGGTTTCCCCGGTAAGAGCCGGTGTTACCACATCACCCGAACCGGTCGCAGCAGTGTCGCCAAATGCGGCTACTTCAAGAGACTCTGTTTCCATAAGCGCCGTATCCTCTCGCACCGTCTCCGGGAGAGAAGTATCGAGTCCATCGGGGGCTGTGGCTTGGGTGGTAGCTTCTTTCGGGGACTTCTCCAGCGCTGCAGCCGATGTCTCCACCGGCACCGTAGCAGGCGTAGCGGCTCCAGTGGCTGCTGTTACTTTTATCTGGGCATTGGTAAAGGCAAAGTCATCATCGAACGGAATGCACTTGCCGTCAATATCAGTACATACCTGGTATTCGTAAGAGCCTTTGACTACCAGATCAGGCTGCAGCACCTTGATCTTCTGCCTGAACTGAGCTGTGCCCACAAAATAGGTATACTCCCCTTCCCACAACTCATCATATTTCTTCTTCGGATTGATGGGCTTGATCTTTCCCACCAACTGGTAAGAAGGGTGCTTGGCAAACCTAAACTCCGTCACCATCGGGCCCAGGTCCGGGTCAAAGTCAGAAGAGTAGAGATACCAGTCCTTGTCTATTTTGACATTAAAAATGAGCTCGACTTCATCGCCTACTTTTACTTCCTTTTTGGAAACATCGTAGCTCCAGGAAGCAGGCTTCAGCACCTGTGCCTGCACCATTTGTGCTGCAAAGGTCAACAGGACCA
>NZ_AKIS01000062.1:0-20670 GCF_000277005.1 Pontibacter sp. BAB1700
GATGTGGGACGCAGTAACGGAGGCCGGCAGTGTAGTTGTGAGCGATGAGATACGCCTGCACTGTGAGATACAACTCGTGAAACAATAATAAAGTAGCTGTGCTGGCCTGCGACACCTGGCCAGCGCAGCTATTTTACTTCCCTTAACTCCTTAACAGAATACTCCCGTTCGCTTAGCCCCCCTCACCACGGGCAAGCGCCTCTACCGGTATTTCCTTTCCGGTAACCTTGCTTCTGCTTCAACCGGCTGTACGGCCGTTCCAGACATCAGGCATGCCTGTTTGCATGAACCTCCTATTATTATGCAAAAGAAAAGCGCCAGAAAAGCAATAAAAGACACCTTAAATATTGAGCTGAGTGACAAGGCGGCTCAGGAGTTATACCTGAATATCTGCAACTTTCTGCTTCACAACGATGACAAGTGCTACATCAGCGTCATCAGGTATAAGTACCTGCTGCTGTGCGATGAGATCAGTACGGCTGTAAGTGATTATCTGGTCATGGAGCAACTCATAGAGCAGATGCAGGCCAAGCACCCACTGGTCCTCTCCGCCATTACCTACATCGCACGCTACAAGTCCTGACACAAAAAAAGGTATAGCTTACCGTTGTGTTGGCAGGCCATACCTTCTCTTCTTTTATGCAGGCAGTCTATTACTTCAACAGCTTTTGATAGTCCGGATTTTTGTGAATAAACTTTTTCACAACCGGACAGGTAGCGATCACTTTCTTCCCGTTTTCCTCTGCGTAGCAAAGGCCTTCTTCTATCAGTTTGTTGGCCACTCCTTTGCCCCGTGCCGACTCTGGCACAAACGTATGCGTAAAATCGATTACTTCCTCAGAAGGTGTGGCATAGGCCAGTTCAGCATCTTCATTACCCATGTTGGCGGTAAATTGCTGGTATTTTTTATCGTGCTTTATGTTCAGTTCCATTGTTTTTTGGTTTAAGTTGACATTATCCACTCACTACTTGTCCTGCCGGGTGATGCAACAGCACAACTGAGCGACTTCCGATGCGTATAGTTTCGCCAGCCTCCACGGTAGGTCCTTCATCCTTGATCTTTGTATTGTGAGTATCCAGTATTTTGGTCCACTGGGTGCCGTACTTAGCTTCGGCAAGGTATAGTCCATGTCTTCGTGGTGAGCGTTGAAGATCAGGTAGAAACTATCGTCAATGATCTGCTCCCCCTTCGGGCCGACGGAGTGAAGGCCGCGTCCGTTCAGGAATACCCCCAGTGACTTGGCAAAGTCGTGGTTCCAATGCTCTTCCGTCATCTCCGAGCCATCCGGCTGAAACCAGGCAATATCCTCTACGCCTACTCCTTTGATCGGCTGCCCCTGGAACCAGCGGCGGCGACAGAACACCGGGTGGTTGCGACGCAGTTCAATCAGTTTTTGGGTAAAAGCCAGCAGTGATTTGTCAGCGTTGATCCAGTTGATCCAGGATATTTCGTTATCCTGGCAGTAGGCGTTGTTATTGCCCTGCTGCGTTCTGCTTATTTCGTCGCCGGCTACCAGCATGGGCACTCCCTGCGACAGAAAAAGCGTGGTAAGAAAGTTGCGCTTCTGCCTTTCGCGCAGCTCAATTACCTTTTTGTCTTCCGTGAGACCTTCTGCCCCGCAGTTCCAGGAGCGGTTGTGACTTTCGCCGTCGTTGTTGTCTTCGCCATTGGCTTCGTTGTGCTTTTCGTTATAAGACACCAGGTCGTTCAGCGTGAAGCCATCGTGCGCTGTGATGAAATTGATACTGGCAGTAGGGCGACGCCAATCGTCGCGATAGAGATCGGAGCTACCTGTAAAGCGTTCCGCAAACTCACCCAGCATACTTTCGGCACCGCGCCAGTAATCGCGTATGCAGTCCCGGTACTTGCCGTTCCACTCTGCCCAACCCGGTGGAAACTTGCCTACCAGGTAACCACCTTCCCCAATGTCCCATGGTTCGGCAATTAGCTTGACTTGCGAGATAACGGGGTCCTGGTGAATGATGTCGAAGAAAGAGCCAAGCCGGTCCACCTCGTGCAACTCACGGGCCAGGGTGGCCGCCAAGTCGAAGCGGAAACCGTCAACGTGCATCTCCAAAATCCAGTAGCGCAGGCTGTCCATGATCAGGCGCAGCACAGGTGGCATCATGGCATTGAGGGTGTTACCTGTGCCGGTATAGTCCATGTAAAAGCGCTTGTCTTCCTCCACCATGCGGTAGTAAGACGAATTGTCCACACCGCGGAATGACAGTGTCGGGCCCATGTGGTTGCCTTCGCCGGTATGGTTATACACCACATCCAGAATCACTTCTATACCTGCGCGATGCAGCGCCTTCACCATGTTTTTAAACTCCACCACCTGCTCTCCCAGCGTGCCACTGCTCGAGTAGCGCACATCAGGCGCAAAGAAGCCGATGGAGTTGTAGCCCCAGTAGTTTGTCAGGCCCTGGTCGGCCAGGTGCCGGTCGGTAATGAAGTGATGTACCGGCATGAGCTCAATAGCGGTAATGCCCAGTTCCTGCAGGTACTTGATGGTAACCGGATGGCCGATGGCTGCATAGGTTCCGCGTATTTCCTCTGGTATGTCCGGGTGCAGTTTGGTTAGACCTTTGACGTGCGCTTCGTAAATGACCGACTTGTGGTATGGGATCTTGGGTTGCTTCACCCCTTCCCAATCATAGTTCGGATCCACCACCACGCTGCAAGGTATAAAAGGAGCACTGTCGAGTGTGCTCATCTTCAGATCTTCTTCAGGGCTGCCTATTTCGTAGCCGAACAGAGAGTCGTGCCAGTTTATCGTGCCTGAAATAGCTTTGGCATAGGGATCAATCAGGAGCTTATTCGGATTGAAACGATGGCCGTTGGATGGTTCATACGGCCCGTACACCCGATAGCCGTACAGCTGCCCCGGCCTGATCTCGGGCAGGTAGGCGTGCCATACCTGGTGGGTACGCTCGGTCATCTTTATCTTGACCGATTCGCTCTCATCTTCGGTCGTGTTAAAAAGGCATAGCTCTACGCCAGTCGCATTGTCGGCGTACAGGGCGAAATTTACGCCTTCACCATCCCATGTGGCGCCCAACGGGTAGGGATTGCCAGGGTATACGGTAATATTCATAAGGATTTTGTAACTTAGGTATCTGATATGTCCTTTTCAGGACTTCTTCATCTACGCAGAAAGCTTACAAAGAGTCACGCCATACCTTATTTATTGTCAACCGCTGGTCAGGCCGGGTCGGTGACCCCGTCATCTTTGCATGGCACCTGTCCGTACTACCTCTAAAAAGACCTGGATGAACGCCCTTGATCTTCTTCTCACCCTTATCGTGCTGTTCAGCGCCTACATGGGCTGGCGCCGTGGCTTTGCTTTCAGCCTGCTCGACCTGGTGCGCTGGGTGGGCACCCTGATTCTGAGCTTCCGGCTATATCCCTCACTCGCCGACTGGCTTAGCCGCGCCACTGATTGGAGCGTCTACTGGATCCCGCCCATCTCCTTTTTTATCATCGCAGTGTTATCAAGTATGCTGATCCAATTTGTCGGGTCGCTTATACTGGATCAGTTCTCGGACGAATTGCATGAGCACCATGTGAACAAAGCGCTTGGCACCATGCCAGGACTGATGAGCGGCATCATTACCATCGCCATCATTTCGATTCTGCTGCTGTCTTTTCCCTTTCCGGAGCGTTTTCAGACCTATGTGCAGGAAAGCAGTATTGCAGGCAGATTCGGAACCTACACCCACCTGGCAGAAGATGAACTGGCCCCTGTGTTTGACCGGGTGGTGAAGCGCACCCTCAACAAACTGACCATTGCGCCGGAGTCGGGGCAGTACATTGAGCTGCCTTTCACGGCTGATGACTACCAGCCGAAGCCAGCCCTGGAGGCCCGCATGCTAGAGCTTTTGAACCAGGAGCGTATTGCCATGGGCTTGCAACCCCTGCAGGCAGACACAGCGCTTACAACCGTCGCCCGTCGCCATGCAGCTGATATGTTCACGCGTGGCTATTTTTCACACATAACACCCGAGGGAGCCAGTGCTGCTGACAGGATCCGGGCTGCCAACATCCCATTCCGGGCTGCTGGCGAAAACCTGGCCCTGGCTCCTACCCTGAACATTGCCCACAAAGGATTGATGGAGTCCCCGGGTCACCGGGCTAACATCCTGCATGTGCGCTTCGGGCGGGTAGGTATAGGCGTACTGCAAAGCAGGAGGCATGGCCTGATGATCACACAGAAGTTTAGAAACTAACGTATACCTGAGCAGATAAAGGTATAGCCATGCAGCACGTGAACAGCGACTTTTTGACCATAAAGCTTGGCAGCGACAAAACGCGTGCTGTCTTTCTGGTGGATGTCAGCAAAATTTGCTTTGCCTACTTCAAACCAGAGACTGAGCAGCAGACCGCTAAACTTGTGCTTGACTTTGGAGCCTCCCAGAAAATATTCGAAAAACAGGACGCAGAGCAGGTATACCTGGCACTTTCCCATCATCCCTCTTTCAAGGTATAGGTATAGGTATACCTACAGCTTTGCTGCAGAGTAAGCAATTTCATCTCTTCCTATTTCGCTTATACCCACTTAAGCTCCTCCTCACTAAGGTTTGCGAATTACTCAAACATCTGGTTTTAAGCTTATATATACTTCACTAAATATTTTTTTAAAATAATTTGGTATTGATAAAACAATATTTACATTTATAGTGTACTATGTAACTAATACACTAAAACAAACGGATATGATACAGATCAATAACCTCAGCTTTGGGTATAGCCGCAAGTCGCTGCTGTTCCGGAACCTGAACCTCAGGCTACAGGAGGGCCACATTTATGGACTGCTGGGCAAGAATGGGGCAGGCAAGTCTACGCTACTCAAAAACATGGCGGGACTCGTTTTTCCGCTGGAGGGTAGCTGCCAGGTGAATGGCTTTGATGCCAGCAAGCGCTACCCCGCCATGCTGCAGGATCTGTATTTTATTCCGGAGGAGATTTACATGCCGGCGCTAACAGCCAGGCAGTTTGTAGCGAACACGGCACCTTTCTATCCGTTTTTCGATGAAGATGTTTTTTACAGCTATCTCTCCGAGTTTGAGGTGCCACAGCATGCTGTGTTTAACAAGCTGTCATTCGGGCAACAAAAGAAAGCCATCATCGCTTTCGGTCTGGCGACCAACACCAGTGTACTGATCATGGACGAGCCAACCAATGGCCTGGATATTCCCTCCAAGGTGCAGTTCCGCCGCATCATCGCTTCTGCACTGACCGAGAATCGCTGTATCATCATTTCCACGCACCAGGTACGTGACCTCGACAGCCTTATCGACACACTGGTGGTCGTACATGACCGGGAGATCGTGCTGAACGAATCGCTTGATGCGATCAGTGAGCGTCTCACTTTTACAACCATACCTGAATCGGAATCAAGCAATGCCCTTTATACCGAAGATGCGCTACGTGGTAAACAAGCCATATTGCCTAACCTGCTGGGCAACTACAGCAAAGTAGACATGGAGCTGCTTTTCAACGCCATCACCAGTGGCAACACATCTGTAACCGAAATTCTTCAAAGACCTCAATATGAAAAATCACTTTAATCTGAGTCGCTTCGGTCTGCTGTTCCGCAAACACACGGTGGAGCATTATAAAACTTACCTGATGGCGCTGGGTGTATTGCTCGGGGGTATGTTTGTGACCATGGGTACCATCAACTACCTTTCAGCCAGAACCATAGGCCTGCCTGAACAGTCTATTTTCTTCTTTTTCTTCCTGATTGGGGCAGGCATGGTATTTACGAGCACTGTGTTCGCGCAACTAGGCGACAAGAAAAAGGCAATCGCTTTTCTGACACTGCCGGCATCGCAGTTAGAGAAGTACCTGGTCGGCTGGCTGTTCTCCTTTCCTATCTACCTGCTACTGTTCGTGCCGTCGTTTTACCTGGTTCTGTACACCCTGCTCAGCATCGATCCGCGGGTAAGTGGCGAACCGGAGATGCTCAACGTTTTGACATCTGAACCCTCACTTCAGCTACTCCTTATCTTCTATGCCTTGTTTAATGCAGTGATGCTGACAGGCTCTGTCTACTTCAATAAAAATCACTTTATCAAAACAGCTTTTGCAGGTTTGCTGGGTATCCTTCTCTTTTATAATCTGAACAAGCTATGGGTCCAGTTCATGCTCGGGCGTGACCTGGTATCAGCAGGACCATTTTCAGCAGCCATGTTTGTGGAAAATGACCAGCGCTTCGAGGTGGGGGCTTATGAAGGGAACGAACCGCTTATTTTAGCGCTGGTTGTTATGCTGGCCTTCATAGGCTGGTTAGTAGCTTATTTTAAAATCAATGAGAAGCAAGTATAGCGGGGAGGATAACGTATGGAATTTAAAGAAAACGAACCATCTACCTGCAGATCGCGGCGCACGTGTGCGACCAGATCCTGCTGGGCAAGTGGGCAGCAGAAGACAAAATACCTTCGGTGCGCGACCTGGCGGTGAGCTTTCAGGTAAACCCCAACACGGTGATGCGCACTTACGAGCAACTGCAGAACCAGGAGGTGATCTACAACAAGCGTGGCATCGGTTTTTTTGTGACGCCCGATGCTGTCAGGAAAGTGAAGGCACAACGTAAGGAGCGCTTTCTGCAGCAGGACCTGCCTGAGTTTTTCCACAACCTCTTTTTGCTGGAAATAGACCTGGAAGAGATCCAGCAGCGCTACGAAGCTTTTAAAACAGAAAATTACGAATCAGAAATCGAGCAGAAACCATGAAAACCAGCAATATACTTTTACTAACTGCACTGGTGGTGCTTTTGAGCGCACTGGCTACCTACAACATCGCTTTGAAGGCTGAGTACAAAACGGAGAAGTACCGCGACCCTTACCGAAACTACATTGCTATGGACTTTAGTGGTTTTGAGGAAATCGAGGTGAATGCGGGGGATATGCTCAACGTGCTGATTGAGCCAGGTGACGAGCATGCGGTATACCTCTATAAAGGCAATGATGATGTGGTGCAAATCGGTCAGGAAAACAAGATACTGCAGGTTAATGTATCAATTGATGAGAAGCAGAAAGGCGTACGAGGCTGGGGCTCCCCACACCTGATCATTAAAACTCCGAGCCTAAAGACAGTGCGTGCAAATGCCACACATGCTCTGAATGGTAAATCGGTAACCAACCCCAAGCGCCTGACCCCATTTAATCACTTAAATACAACAATAAAAGGTTTTAAACATGGACAGTCTCAGACTAGAACTGGACAACGGTGTGATCGTGCAACTGAATAACAACGCGCTAAAGCGCTTATCCGCAATGGCTGGCACCAGCCCTGAAAGTGAATCAAAGCTCCGTATCTTAGAAGGAAACAACATACAGCAGGCGAACCTGGATATCCGCAACCGTAGCCACTTGGCGCTGCAAGGCATTGCTATCCCTGAGCTACAGTATAATCTATCGGAGCAGGCACAGGTAGAGCTTTCTGGTGATGCACTGGCAGTATTGCGCAAATAATTTCCGACCGCTATGAAGAAAACAGGATTGATCTTGATAGTCGGGCTTCTGCTGATAGGCCTGTCGCATGGCAGCAACAGCAAGGCCACCTTGCAGGCTACATGCACTGAAGCCAGTCATGTTGATGATGGTGTGTGTCTAGCCTCAGAAGCCTTGCGTCAGCCTAACCTACCTGTGCAAGCGGCACTTCCAGAAAATACGATGCCGGAGCAAGTAGAAGAACAAAGAGTGGCGATCACAAACAGGTTGCTGCAACTGATAGACGCTTTCGGGAAACTGGTGATGGTAATTTAAGAAGCTATTTTTTTGAGCAACGGCCTGGTCTTACAACCAGGCCGTTTGTTTTTGTAGCTAACTATAAGGTATAGCTCAGGCCCAGCATAGAGGTAACCGTGTGCATCGGCTGCTTCAAAGTGCTTTTTCCTCCTTGCGCATCCATAACCTCGAAAGTAGGCTGGGTGCCGAGCAAGCCAACCTCCACGGTGAGGAGGAACCGGCCCTGCTGTATAGCGAATCCGCTTGCCAGGCCATAAGCCAGTGCTGCAGCCGAATCAGAGGTACGGCGGATCGGGCCAAAGGAGGTATCAACCTGTACCTCGGGAGATTTATTATAGGCTGCACCCAAAGAGCCTTTCAGGAAGCCAAACAAAGAAGAGGAAGGGCTTTGCAGGTATAGATCAGCCAGCGCATAGGTACTCTTCCAGTCGCTTGCCTCCCGGCGTAATACCAGCACATCGTCTGGAGATGCAAAGGCGTTCAAGTCAAAGCTGTTGAAACGGAAGCCCGCTGTTGCGCCTACTGCCAGATAAGGCTTCACCTCCACCCGATAAGCTGCCTGCACGTTCAGCCCTCTCCTGGCCATGGGCGGGTACTCATCTTCGAAACGGTCGTGCTTAAAATCGCCAATTGGGGTAGCGGCTCCCACATGCAAGCCTACACGTTGCACCAGCTGCGCCTGTGTCACAGTTGAAAGCCCCAACAGAAAGGCAAGAAAGAAAAAAATACGGTATAGCGGATAAGGCATATAGCTTGGCATTTTAGAGAGGTATTGCCGCCTGAGCAGGTGCTTTAGTCGATCAGAAAATTGTGCGTGAAGGTGGTATCGCGCTTCAGCACATCCCAATACAAGGTATAGCTTTGACAATTCACCTGGCTGCAACCTCTTCCCTGAGGTGCTACCTCAATGTGCCCCTCCTCCATTTCATCATCGCGGAGCAGAAAACGCAAGGTATAGTTTCCGTTATCGTCGGTGTAGGTCACGGCCTTTTTCCGAATAATGCCGCCTCCGCCACCTTTGAATGTCCGCAGGTTTTGCCAGGTTACGAGCAATTGCATGTTTTTGATGGGCTGCCCACTGCCCCGCAGCACCTGCCCACTTACTTCGGTGCAAGAACCGGGACAGTATTTACTGATGTAGTCATCCTCTTCTTTGGTGCAGCTGCTTAGCAAGCAGACGAGAGCCAACAGCAAAGCATACGGGTATATCTTTGTTTTCATATTGTGGCGGGATTATACATCAAGATAATAAAAAACCACTATACTTCAACTACTTGCTATACCTGCTTCACCATTTTGATATGGTCGATACCGTCCTCGTCGTATACCTCGCTCGACTGTTCGAATCCGAAGCGTTCGTAAAACTTTCTGGCATAAAGCTGTGCCCCGATCCGGATCGGCCTTTTCCAAACAAGTGGTAGCACTCCTCAATCGACATCTCAACTAGCTCTTTGCCAACCCCTGTGCCACGCACCAACTGGCTCGTCACGATGCGGCCGATCGACATCATATCAGGATAAGAAACTCCGGCTGGCACTAAGCGGGAGGTGGCTATCAACACCTTCTCTTCATTGTAAAACAGCACATGATAGCACAGCTGATCCTTGTCATCCATATCAAGGAACACACAGGTCTGCTCCACCACAAACACTTCGCTGCGTAGCCGCAGCATGTCATACATTTCAGTGGGAGTTAGTTCGTGGAAGGCTTTGCAGATTTTGTTTAGGGTCATAAAGCAGGGAAGTCTTAAGTTATTCGTATTGCTTGGGTCAAAGATACTGTTGCCTGTCATTTATACCTATATTTGCAACATCACCAACAAAATACAGCAGTACCTATGGCTAATGACATCCTCGAGATCCTTTTCAATATCATTCCATTGGCTTTGTTTCTATACCTGTCCCTAACGCTTATGGGCGTTATCAAGTACAACCAGCATACTGCCTTTCTCTCCAACGCCTCCCCTATCACTAAATTTGCCGTGTATGGCGGCACCGTTGCCTTCGCCATCATGGCGATAGTTGACCTGACAAAATAATTTATACCTTACTCCCTGCCCCCATTCACCTTCTCGTACTTCTCTGCAATTTCGGAAGGTTCCACTTTACGTCCGTGGTTGTTGGCGTAAGCTCTGGTTACTTCAGCACCAAGCATCAGGATAACAGAGGAGTAGAATACCCAGAGCAACACCACAACAAACGATCCTGCCGCAGCATAGAAGCCGACCACTTTTACACTGCTCAGAATATAGTCAATCACCTCTTTGCCGATCAGAAACAGAATGGAGGTGATGATGCCTCCGGCCAGTGCGTCCCGCCACTGCACTTTGGCATCGGGGAGTACCTTGTGGATGGCCGTAAAAAAAGTGAGCACAACCAGTATTGAAAAAGCAGTCTTGATCAGTTTTATGGCTGAGGTCAGGTGCTCCTCCAGCAAGTCGTAAAGCTCCTCGTTAAACACCATCAGCGCTGCATCCAGTATCAGACTCGTCATCAGCAGGAACCCCAGCCCTGCTACGATGCCTAATGTCACAAGGCGATGGCGAAGCAGCTTCAGGTAGTTGACATCATGCTTCACCCTGATCTGCCAGACTGAGTTCAGGGCTTTCTGCATAATGAAGAAAATAATAGTAGCGCTTTTCACCACCACAGCCACCCCGATCAGGACGCTCCAGAACCCAATTGGTATCTGTGTCACATTATCCAACAAGTCACTTACCTGCTTGCCAACCTCCTCACTCATCAGATCCTCCATTTGCTTGACGATCTCTGCCTGAACAGTCTCTTCAGAGAAGAAGATGGAGCCAGCCAGTGTCAGCACTATCAAAATAGCAGGTAGGGAGAAGATCGTGAAAAAGGCAATGGCTGCACTATACACAATAGGCTCGTCCCGCTGAAAGTTCTTGTATGAGTCCTTCAGTATCTCTTTTATCTTTACCCAAAAGCTTTGTTTGTGCTCCATGTTTAGTGATAGCGCCTGGCCTGTTTTAAGTTAACGACCAGGCCTCGCTTTGGTTAAAAGGCGGTAACTGCAGAATTGTTCAGAACACAACGATCATACAGCCTTTTTGATACCTCTTATGAATCAACTGACCTGTCCTAAAATAGGTTGACAGGTTTTACGATGATTTTAGAGAACCTGTGAGCAGCTGCTCACAGGTTTTTTCATGTACCTGCTGTGGTGTGAGCATTTTCAGGCTCAGGTGAGGCCTTCGGGTATTGTAGCTTTCCACAGCCTGCTTTACGAGCAACTCCAGTTCCTGTCTGGTATTGCAGGGGTAAATCAAGAATTCTTCTTTGAGTATGCCGTTCATGCGCTCGGCCAATGCATTCTGGTAGCAGTCATAGCCATCGGTCATCGAGCAGCTCACCTGATGTTTCCTCAGGATCTGCTGGTAGTGCTCAGAGCAGTACTGCAGCCCGCGATCCGAATGGTGGATGAGTGGCAGGCTCGTTGAGCGCCCCTTGATGGCCATCTTCAGGGCCCTGCCCACACTCTCGGCGCTCAGGTCATCGCTTAGGGCGTAGCCCATGATGCGGCGGCTGAAGGCATCGGTGACCAGCGACAGGTAATGGGTGCGCTGCCGGCTTTTGACATACGTGATGTCGGAGACAAAGACCTGCTCTGAGCGCTCCACGGCCAGCTGCTTTACCAGGTTGGGATACTTTCTAAGCCAGTGTTTGGAGTTGGTGGTCCTGGTGTAGCAGCGGCGGGGGGGAGATCAGCAGGTTCTCGGCCCGCAGATAGGCAAACAGGCCATCCCGGCCCAGCTTGATGCCCTGCTCCTGCAACCTGCCCGAGAGCAGGTAGTGCAGCTTGCGGGCACCCACACGGGGCAGCTGCCGGCGCACCTGTTGCACCAGCTCCCGCACAGGAGCCAGCTGGGCTGCCCGCCTCTTCTGCCGCGCTCTTAGCTGGTAGAGCGACTGCCTGCTGCACCCGAACAAAGAAGAGAGACGCGCCAGGCTCACGCCCCTCTCTTGCTGGAAGATCCACATTGTCCGGGTAAGGGCTTTTTTGCCAGCCTGTGGCCTACCTGTTGCTCGATGGTTTGAATGGTCTTCTCCAGCACCTGGTTCTTGAGGCGCTCATCGGAGAGCTCGCGCTCCAGGCGCTTGATCTTCTGGGCTGGGGTTTCGGCTTTCATCATGCGAGTGTGTATACCAGGATAACGCCAATCCAGCCGGCCGTGTTTTCTGAGCCACACCAAAACCGTTGAGCGCCCCTGGATTCCGTAATGGCGCTGGGCCTGCTTGTAAGTCATCTCGCCTTCTTCAACCTGCCTTACAACGGCCAGTTTAAAGCCTAGCGGGTAGTCCCGGCTCGTACGCCTGCTGCCCCCTGCTGCTTCTTTTCCTTTCATAAGTCTAAATAGTGTCAACTTATTTCAGGACGAGTCAAACAGGCAAAAAAAAACCTGTCCTTTGCAGAACAGGCTTTTGATACAAAATTTAGCACTGGTTAGTAAGCACGTACGGCCTTGTTCTCCACAAAATTCATGAAGGCACGGTTTACTACACGGGTTCCTCCCGGAGTCGGATAGTTGCCAGTAAAGTACCAGTCACCTTTGTGGTTCGGGCAGGCCAGGTGCAGGTCTTCAATACGCTGGTAGATCACCTGTACTTCGGCGTTCACTTCTGGCGCTTTCACGATCTCGGATACTTTGGCAGACAGTTCATCGTGCGTGAACAGGTCAAACAGCTCCTTCACATAGTTGGTCTCCATGATGGCTGGTGTACCCTGCACGGCCTGTATCTTGTCGTATACCTCGTCCACTTTGTAGTACATGTCACGGTCTTTCAGCAGAGCCAGCATGGCACGGAAAGCCACAAACTCCTTCACGCGCGACATATCAATGCCGTAGCAGTCCGGGTAGCGGATCTGCGGAGCGCACGATACGATGATGATCTTCTTCGGCTCCAGTTTGTCGAGCATCTTGATAATACTTTTCTCCAGCGTCGTGCCGCGCACGATGGAGTCGTCGAGCACCACCAGCGTGTCGATGCCTTTCTTCACCACCTCGTAAGTCGTGTCGTACACGTGCGTTACCAGGTCGTCGCGGCTGTCGTTGTCCGTGATGAAGGTACGCAGCTTCACGTCTTTGATCACCAGCTTTTCGGCACGCGGCTTAAACTGCAGGATCTCGTCGAGCTGTTCTTCGCTCAGCTCCTGGTTGAGGATGGCTTGCTTGCGGTAGGCGCGCAGGTGATCCTCTATCCCTTTCATCATCCCTAGCCAAGAGGTTTCGGCTGTGTTCGGGATGTAAGAGAACACCGTGTTTTTCAGGTCGTAGTTGATCGCTTCCAGGATTTGCGGGCACAGGCGACGCCCCATGTTCTTGCGCTCTTCATAGATCTCCGGGTCGTTGCCACGGGAGAAGTAGATGCGCTCAAAACTACAGGATTTTTTCTCGAGCTGCGGCAGTATCTCTTTCAGGTCCGCGTTACCGGCCTTGTCCACGATCAGGGCGTGACCCGGCGTGATCTCCCGGATTTCACTGTACTCTATGTCAAAAGCGGTCTTGATGGCCGGTTTCTCAGATGCCACCACGATCACCTCGTCATCCATATAATAATAAGCTGGGCGTATGCCGTTCGGGTCGCGCACCACAAAAGAGGCGCCGTAGCCCGTAAGGCCTGCCATCGCGTAGCCTCCGTCAAAGTCCTTACAGGCACGCTTGAGTACGCGCTGCAGGCTCAGGTTATCTTCGATCAGTGCGGTGATCTCTTTATTGGAATATTCGTCTTTGTAAGACTCGAACAGCATCTGGTTTTCCTCATCCAGGAAGTGGCCGATCTTTTCAAGCACCGTAATGGTGTCAGACTTTTGCTTCGGATGCTGACCCAGTTCGATGAGTTTGTGGAACTGCTCGTCCACGTTGGTCATGTTGAAGTTGCCAGCCACGGCCAGACTGCGGCTGCGCCAGTTGTTTTCGCGCACCATCGGATGGCAGTTGTCCACGCTGTTGATACCGTGCGTACCGTAACGCAGGTGCCCCAGGTACACATCACCCAGGAAAGGCAGGTTCTGCCATACCCAATCCGTATTCAGTGCTTTCTCAGGCTGATCTTCTTTTAGTTTTTTGAACTCCTTGCCGATCTTGCCAAAAATGCTGTCGATGGCCCGGGTCTTTACCGAGCGGAAGCGGCTGATGTACTCCATACCTGGTCCTGCATCAATCTTAATACTGGCTACCCCTGCCCCGTCCTGTCCGCGGTTATGCTGCTTTTGCATCAGCAGGTATAGCTTATTGACACCGTACATCGGAGTGCCGTACTTTTCAACGTAATATTCGATTGGTTTTCGGAGCCTGATCAGGGCTATACCGCATTCGTGCTTAATTGAATCGCTCATAGGGTTGTAAAAGTATCTAGGCCAGTAGTTTCTCTATCCAATGCAGCAACAGGTCAGGCTTAAAAAAGAAGACCAGCAGCGGCAAAGCAAATAAAACCAGCAGCAGCTTATTTGACAGTGAAATAACTAAATTTTCGTCAGTTTGATTCCTTTTCAGGAAAAGGTAATATGGTATTTTGATATAGTAGAACAAAGCCGCCCCTGTTAGCAGGATGCCAGCCACGAGCAGCACCAGTAGCATCGGCTGACTGGTTGAGGTATAAGCTTCCCACACATTGCTAAAGACAAGCAGCTTGCCCATGAAACCGGCCAGAGGCGGAAGTCCTGTGAGCGAAAGCAGGTATAGCAACGCCATGATGCCGGCAAACGGCATACGGGGACCCATCCCCTGAAAATCCTCGAGTGTACGTACCTGCCAGTTATCCTCGGCCATCTGCAGGAACAGGAACATGCCGAAGTTCATAAAGAGCAGCACGGTCATGTAAAACAGCACGCTCACGGTATAGTCACTGCCAAAAGCCAACAGCGCCATCAGCAGAAAACCGGCATGCGACACCGAGGAGAAAGCCATCAGGCGACGTGGCGTGCGCTGCCAGAGCGCCGTGAAGTTACCAACCGCCAGTGTTGCCAGGGCGGCTATGCCTAAGAAAAGCTGCACATCGGAAAAAGCATTGGCAATGGTCGAGTCGGCGAAGGCCGCCACAAAGCGCAAGATGACGATGATGCCCGCCATTTTAGGACCCGTGGAGAAAAGTGCCACAATCGGCATGGGCGCTCCCTGGTAGACATCCGGCGTCCAGAAGTGAAAAGGCGCAGCCGATATTTTGAACAGAAAGCCCGCAAACACCAATATCGCCGCCACCGTCACCATCAGCGGACTGGCGTCGAGCAGACTGCGCCAGAAGGAAACCAGGGTATAATCCAGCGAACCGGTGAGGCCATAGAAAAAGGACATGCCGTAGAGCATCACCCCGGCCGACAACGTCCCGTATAGCACATACTTCAGGCCTGCCTCCACGGCTCTTTTCTCTTCTTTGAGCGTAAGCGTCAGAATATAGGAGGCAATGGAAACGACCTCGATCGCCAGGAAAACCATCAGCAGGTTCACGGACTTGGCCATCAGGTTGAGTCCCAGCACGAGCATCAGGATCAGGGCATAGTACTCACCACGGCCTTCACCCTGCTTGCGCTTTTCTATTTTCGGGTTCTGCAGCGAGAGCAGGATGGTGAAGATCCCCGTCAGGCTGAAGAGTATACCTGCGTAGCGTGCAATGCCGTCGGAGCGCAACAGGTTCAGGAACTGCACCTCAGCCACGTGTCTGTCCAGCACCAGCAGCACCAGTACCGAGAACAGACCGGTCAGTGCCACCCAGGGTAGTAGTCGCTTTACTGTTTTAGACTTAAACAGGTCGAGCGTAACCAGCAGCAGGAAAAAGATGGCCAGCAGCAGTTCGGGCAGCAGCGAGCCTGCTCCAGCTAAAATGCTGTCGATGGCCTGGGTGAGGTATGCTGCCTGTTCTTCCACGTGTCGGTATAAGGTATAAGTCAAGGCGCCTGAAGGGACATCCCGTCAGGCGCATCTGTTATTTGTGTAAAATCGCTTGCAAGATGTTCAGTTGCTCCTGTCCGTTTCGCAGCACCAGCTCCGTAAAGCCCGTCACGGACATGCCTGTCTTGTCGAGCAGCAGGTGCGGGAAGATGCCGAAGAGCAGTGCTAGTATCGCCAACGGCACCAGCATCAGGTACTCGCGTTTAGTCAGATCTGAGATAATGGCCTTCTCGCGCAGTTCCGGGAAGATCCAGTACTTACCGAAGAACATGCGCTGCAGTGCCCACAGGTAATAGGCCGCCGACAGCAGCAAGCCGATCACCGCGACCACTGCCATCCAGCGCGGCAACATACCCGTCGCCTCCGGTGCACTGAAGCTACCCAGCAGCACCAACAGCTCGGCGATAAAACCTGAGAAACCAGGCAAACCAAGCGAGGCAAAAAAGGCCACCACGACAAAAGCGGTATAAGCCGGCATGCGCCTGGCAAGTCCCCGGAAATTGAGGATCATGCGGTCGTGTGCCCGGTCGTAGATAACGCCCACCACCAGGAAGAGCATGGCTGAGATAAGACCGTGGCTGAACATCATGTAGATGGCACCGTTCACGCCTTCGTTGGTGAGCGAAGCCAGCCCCAGCAGTACAAAGCCCATGTGTGACACCGAAGAGTAAGCGATCAGCTTTTTAAGATCGTTCATGGCCAGTGCACAGAGCGCTCCATAGATAATAGAGAGCACTCCCAGTCCGCCAACAAAGGTCGAGAAGTAAGCCCCGGCATCCGGGAAAACAGGGTACACAATCCGAATCAGTCCGTAGCCGCCCACCTTCAGCAGGATAGCCGCCAGCAGTACTGAGATTGGCGTCGGTGCTTCTACGTGCGCATCGGGCAGCCAGGTATGCACTGGCACCGACGGCACCTTGATCAGGAAGCCAGCCAGCACCAGCAGGAAGGCCACAAAACGAAGTGGAAGGTCAAACAACGTAACACCCGAAAACACGTGCAGCAGACTACCCGGTATAAAGTTGGCCGGCTCCATCATGGCCGGTATGCTGAAAGTGCGCACCATGTCGGCCTCCGCAATCGTGCCCTGCTGCAGCATCTGCTGCATCTGACGGATCAGGTCCAGACTAGCCGGGACATTCTGCCCTACCAGCCCCATTTGCTGCGCCGTCGCCTCCGGATCTATCACAGAGGTATAGAGCCCGATCATCACGACCAGGATAAAAAGCGAACCGATCAGGGTATAGATGAAGAACTTAAGTGCGGCATATTCCCGCTTCGGACCACCCCAGATGCCAATGAGGAAGTACATCGGCAGGAGCATGAACTCGAAGAAGAGGTAAAAGAGGAAGAAGTCCAGGGCCAGGAAACAGCCCATCACGCTGGTCATGAGCAGCAGGTATAGCAGGAAATAGCCTTTCACATTTTTGGTGATGTTCCAGGACGAGATCACCCCGATCACCCCCACAATGCCCGTGAGCAGTACCATCCCGATGCTCACGCCATCCACACCCACAAAATACTCGATCTGGAAACGCCCCAGGTTGCCCAGCGAAAAACCGATCCAGTTGAGCTTCTCCACAAACTGGTAGCCTGTCTGTCCGTTCGCCACCGAAGCGCCGTCGAAGCCCAGGTATAGCCACACGGCAACGGCCAGCTGCAGCAGCGTGCCACCCAGCGTCACAGCTTTTATACCTTGCTGCATGCGTGTCGGCATGAGCAACACCACAAGCGCTGCCAGCAGGGGAAGAAAAATTAGGCTGGAAAGAGTATAATTCATCAAGCTAAACGCTTTCTATTTTAGTTAAAAGCAAACTCTTTAGTTAAGAGTTAAAAGATAAGAGTTGAAACCTGTTTGGTCCAAAGTCGCTTGCGCAATCGTCAGTCCTCCTTTTAGATTTCGGCTATACCTTGGCAATTCATGCATCTTATCGATTGCAATGCTTCGCTGTCATTTCGAATATGCTCCAGACATGAGTCGAAGGGGCGAGTACAGCTCAGAGAAATCTGGAATACTGCGAAGGTTTTGAGAAGCTCCAGATCTCTCCTATCGTCGAGATGACAAGAAAAGCCTTCCTATTCACCCATTAGCACATTCTCCAATCTCCAAACCTTCAAATCTCCAAATTCTCAAATCTTTTTAATTCGCGAAATTAACATCAATTCAGCATGATGTATAGTATTATCAGAATAAATCCGAAAAGGGAGTAAGCGTAGTAGGACTGCACCTTGCCGTTTTGGAGTCCGCGACCGAAGCGGCCCAGCACTTTTGCCATCGCTCCGATCAGCCACACACTGCCGTCCACGACCCATTTGTCAAACCACTTCACAATCTTGGAGAACACTACCAGCCACTTGCTGGCATACTCCAGCGTGTAGTCGATTACCCGTTTATCAAAACGATAGAGCATGCGCGATAGCCAAAGCACTGGCTGCACCAGCACCCTGTCGTACACCGCATCCAGGTAAAAGTGATTGTATGACAGGTGTGCCAACGCACCCTGAGGCTGCTCCTGCTGCAATGCTTCGCTGCTCTTGCCTCTGTACCTGCCAAAGGCAAGGGCTATACCTGCTATACCCAGCAAAGCGGAAAGCGCCCCGATCACTAGATGAGCCGTTCCGTTGGCGGCATCCTGCACCGTCACGGCCTCTACCAGACTACCGGCCAGCAAAGCGCCTTCCTGTGAAAGCTGGTTCAGACCAATGCCCTGCATTACCCAGCTTCCGGCAAAGGACAGCGGGTTGAGCGAAAAGAAGATACCCAGCGAGAGCACTGCCAGCAGCAGCACAGGTAGCAGCATTACCCGCTCTATCTCCTGACTCGCCGACAGGCGAAGCGCCTGCACATCGAACGGCAGACGGAAAGTACCGAAGAACATAAACCACAGGTGCCGCCCCATGTAATAGGCCGTGAGCAGCACTACTGCAAACCCAATCACAGGCACTATAAAGTAGAGGCTGTTCCCGTTGGTCTGACTCATCGTTTGTGCCCAGGCCCAGCTGCCTGAAAGGATGGCATCTTTCGAAAGGAAACCTGAAAATAGCGGCAAACCAACCAGCGCGGCAGCTGCCAGCAGGTAGGTATAGAAAGTGAGCGGCATGGCCTTGCGCAGGCCACCCATGTTCCGGATATCCTGCGGATCGACTCCAACTGGCAAGTGCGCATGGTGCAGCCCCCGGTGCATGGCATGGATGATAATACCGGCATTGAGGAAAAGGGCCGCTTTAAAGAAAGCATGCGTGGTCAGGTGAAAGAGCGAAGCATCGTGTGCTCCCGTGCCCATGCCCATCACCATGTAGCCCAGCTGTGAGATCGTGGAGAAGGCAAGCACGGCCTTGATGTCGTATTGGGTAAGAGCAGCGATAGCTCCCAGTAGAGCCGTGATAGCACCTACGATAGCGATGATCGTAAGCGCATCCACTGTAAAGAAAGCGTAGCAGCGTGCCACCAGGTATACGCCAGCCGCTACCATGGTCGCAGCGTGTATGAGCGAGGATACCGGCGTTGGGCCCTGCATGGCATCAGGTAGCCATACCTGCAGAGGGAACTGGGCCGACTTGCCCACGCAGCCCATAAACAGGCCAAGCCCGGCCAATGTCAGAAACAAAGGACTCAATTCAACAGACCAAGCCATGCCCTGCAAGGTATAGCCTGTCACAAAAGTGCCGTTCAGCCACTCTCCTGCTCCCACCATGGTGCGCAAGGCTTCCAGGTCAAAGGTGCGGAAATAGGTATAGAAGGCAAACAAACCAAGCAGCAAGCCGATGTCACCAACTCTGTTCACTAAAAATGCTTTTTTGTTGGCCGCGATGGCAGCAGGCCGTTCATACCAGAAGCCGATGAGCAGGTAAGACGACAGACCGACCAGCTCCCAGAACATAAAGAGCAGCAGCAGGTTATCGACCAACACAATACCCAGCATACTGAAGGTGAAGAGGCCCAGGTAGGCGAAGTAGCGGCTATACCCTTTGTCGCCGTGCATATAACCCACCGAGAAGAGCTGCACCAGCATGGAGATGAAGGTAACGATGACCAGCATCAGTACCGTCAGGTTATCAAGTAGTATACCTGCTGTGAAGTCTGCTATAAAACTGCCCGGCAGACTAAACCAGGTGGTCCGGCTATGGTAAACTTCTGTGTTCCAGGTTTGGGTATAGAGGTAAATCGAAAATATGAAGGCTAATCCAGTGGCACCGATCCCCAACCAGTCACCCTGACGGGGCAGCTTACTGCCCGCCAGGTATAGCACCGCAAAGGCGAGCAGCGGCAGCAGGAGCACTGCCAATGCCAGATAGGTTTGGGGCGTGCCGGCCAGCGGTTCAAGAAGTGCGGAAAGCTCCAAAATATAGGCTATCTATTGGGTTCGATCTCGGGAAAAGGGCAACCTGTGGCCTTCCCCTGTTTCAGGCTGCCAATTTACATATATTGTTGCAATAATATAGTGTCTGATGGCCCTCCCTGGCTGCGTATACCCCATATTTTTCAATTTTTGCAAACAATCATGGTTCTATTTCGTTCTGTATGGTATTGTACCATCTAAACAAAATAAGAACTATGGACACACAAGATCTTAAAAGAGACGCACAGGATTTGAAAAACAAAGCTGACAGAACTAATCCACAGCATAAAGAAGGACCAGTGGCTGCAGCCATCGAAGACTATACTTCCCGTATCCCATCAGATGTATTCCTATGGGCAGCATTGGGCTCTATGGCCGTTTCAGCGACACTGAAAATTATGAAGAAAGACGAAGAAGCATTATTCGTAGGGCAGTGGGCTCCTTCCTTCTTACTGTTGGGTAACTATAATAAGATGATTAAGCTGGTTGGCTATCAAAACGACAAGTAAGAAGCGTCTACTATAATCTCTGTATGAGAAACAAAAAGAGGGAGCCAAGGCTCCCTCTTTTTGTTATGCTTTCCTGCACTTTACCTGATTCATTATCAAACCCCAAGCATCACGCAAGTCAGATTAAATAACATTACAACAGGAAAGTTCAAAAAATATTTTT
>NZ_AKIS01000063.1:0-9581 GCF_000277005.1 Pontibacter sp. BAB1700
CCGCTGGTCATTGCCGGACCTTGCAGCGCTGAGAGTGAACAGCAGGTGATGGAAACGGCGGAGGCTCTGAAAAAGCTGAATGTGCACCTGTTCCGGGCCGGTATCTGGAAGCCGCGTTCCCGGCCCAACACATTTGAAGGTATAGGCCTGGCTGGGACTGGAGTGGCTGGGTCGCGTGAAGCGTGAACTGGGTATGCGCGTAACGACTGAGGTGGCTACTGGTCGGCACGTGGAGGAGGCACTGAAGCAAGGTATAGACGTACTCTGGATCGGTGCCCGCACCACTGTAAACCCCTTTGCCGTGCAGGAAATAGCCGATGCGCTGAGGGGCGTGCAAGTGCCTGTGATGGTGAAAAACCCGTGAACCCGGACCTGGCATTGTGGATCGGTGCGATTGAGCGCATTTACCAGTCAGGTATAACGGATCTGGCCGCCATTCACCGTGGCTTCTCTTCTTACCAGCCTCTAAGTACCGCAACTTGCCGGTATGGCAGATCCCCATCGAGCTGAAGGCACGTTTTCAGGGTCTACCTGTGATCGTGGACCCTAGTCACATTGGTGGCACCCGCGAACTGATACACCCATTGTCGCAAAGAGCACTCGACATGGGCTATGACGGCGTGATGATTGAAACTCACCCCAATCCGGCAGAAGCCCTAAGCGACCCGGAGCAGCAGGTAACACCAGCAGCCCTGGCCGAAATTCTGGACAAGCTGCAGGTGCGCAAAACCAATTATGATGATGCCGAACTGGTGAGCCGGGCGGAGGAATTGCGCCTGCAGATTGATGCCGCAGACCATGATATTATCACTGCCCTGGCTAAGCGTATGGCCTTGGTAGAACAGATAGGGGAGTATAAAAAACAGAACAACGTGCAGGTGCTGCAGCTAGAGCGTTGGAAGGAGATTTTTCGGACCCGTGCCGACTGGGCAACCGAAGCAGGTATAAACCCAATTTTTGTGGAGGAGCTTTACAAGCTGATTCATGTAGAGTCCATCCGGAAACAAACCATTATCATGCAGACCGGAAATCCGGAATTGCAACCTGATACCAAGCCGGAACAGGCTTCGTAAGCGTATACCTGAACGTCGGTCCGGTTCCGATGCTTTTTCTTAAACTTATACCTGTCTAAAACCTAATCCGCGTGACTGAAAGCATATACATTGGGCGAGACGTGCTGCCAAAGCTTCAAACGGTGCTGCAGAATCTTGCCTTCTCGAAAGTAGCCGTACTGGTAGACGAGAACACCCTGCACCATTGTTATCCACAGGTAAAGCCCTACCTTCCCGAACATGATATCATCCAGATAAAGAGCGGTGAGGAAAACAAAACCCTGCAGACCTGCGAACACATCTGGCAGCGCATGACGGAGCTCCATCTGGACCGGTGGTCGGTGTTGGTGAATCTGGGTGGCGGTGTGATCGGGGATATGGGTGGTTTCTGTGCTGCTACTTTTAAACGCGGAATGTACTTTGTGCAGGTGCCTACTACGTTAATTGCCCAGGTCGACGCCAGCGTGGGCGGCAAAACAGGTATAGACTTTCACGGACTTAAAAACCATATCGGGGTATACAAAGAGCCTAGAGCCGTTTTTATCGATCCCTCTTTTCTGAACACGCTTCCGCAGCGCCAGCTCAAGTCAGGCTATGCCGAGATCATCAAACACTGGCTGATCGCCGACGCGGCCGCTTTTGAAGAACAGCGCCATATCGGGCTATTTACTGAAAATTGGGATGATCTGATCCGTCATTCTATAGGTATAAAGTCAGCCGTGGTGGAGGCCGATCCTTTGGAAGGCGGCTACCGCAAAGTGCTCAACTTTGGCCACACGGTGGGCCACGCCGTAGAAAGTTACCTGATGGAGCAGGCCGGTCGTGAACTGTTGCATGGAGAGGCCATTGCGATAGGGGTGCTGTGCGAGGCTTACTTGTCCTTGAAGAAAGACTTGATCACAAAGCGGGAACTGGATCAGATCGAGACTTTTCTGGTGTCGATCTATGAAAAGGTAAAACTCACCGAAGAAGATGTTCAGGCGATGTCCAAACTGGCCTTGCAGGACAAGAAAAATACTCACTCCACTATCAACTGTACGCTATTGCAAGGTATAGGCAAGGCTGTTTGGGACCAGCCTGTGACTGTGGCAGAGATACAGGAAGCATTGCGCTATTACCAGCTACTATGACAAAAACCGTTACTCTTTCGCACCCTACAGGTATACTGAAGGGTCGTGTACAATTACCTGCCTCCAAAAGCGAGGCAAACCGTGCTTTAATTATCGCAGCCTTGGCTGGGGGAAAATCCGAATTGCAGAACCTCTCCGAAGCCAACGACACCCAACTCCTGCAAAGACTCCTGAACAGCGACTCGGATACCATAGACGCCGAAGATGCGGGGACAGTGATGCGCTTTTTAACGGCCTATTACGCCGTGACAGGGCAGCAAAAAACACTTACCGGAACCGATCGCATGTGCCAGCGCCCGATCAAGGTGTTGGTAGAGGCCTTGCAGGAACTGGGCGCAGGTATAGCATACCTGGGCGAAGAAGGTTATCCGCCCCTTCAGATCAGCGGCTTTAAAGGCAGCGGCAAAAAGCACTTGAAAGTGCGCAGCGACATCAGCAGCCAGTACATTTCCGCTTTGATCATGGTAGCACCTTTGTTACCCGATGGGCTGGAACTGGAGCTGGACGGTAAGATCAGCTCACGGCCTTACATCGAAATGACCTTAGCTTTGATGAAGCACTTCGGGGTAGAGGCAAGCTTTGAGGGTAACACGATCACCGTGCCACATCAAAAATATCAACCCGCTACTTTCGCGGTAGAGTCGGACTGGTCAGCGGCAAGCTACTGGTATAGCATGGTGGCCCTGGCCAAAGAGGCGGATGTGACCTTGCTGGGTTTGCGTGAAGATTCCCATCAGGGCGATAAAGCCATTGTGGACATCATGCGACGTTTGGGTGTACATACCGAGTTCAAGCAAGAAGGAGTGCGTCTCACAAAAAAGCATGCGGAGAAAAGAGTAACCTTCGATTTTAGCAATTGCCCCGATCTGGCACAGACTAATGTGGCGCTGTGTGCAGCCTTAGGTATAGCCGTAGAGATGACCGGATTGGAGAGCCTTCGCATCAAAGAAACAGACCGCATTCAGGCGTTGCAGATTGAGGTGCTGAGTATGGGTGCCTCACTGGAAGAAAGGACCCCCGGGATCTTTCAAATGAACCCGACCTTGTTGACCAATCGGGAGTTGAATTTCAGAACCTACGAAGATCATCGTATGGCCATGGCCTTTGCTCCGATCGCCTTGTTGCAGCCTATCCAGATACAGGAGCCGCATGTGGTGCGCAAGTCCTACCCTCGGTTTTGGGAAGATCTGGAGAAAATGGGCTTTGAAGTAACAGCGAATGAATAGTGATTATTGAGTAATAACTAATGGGAAAGCGCTATTTGTACGGAGATGCTGGCCTGATCGAGGTTTTGCTACCGCAGTTCGAGCTGATGGAGACTGCCGAAGGTGGGTATGCTGCAGTTTACAAAGACCCGCTCACCAATTCCTTTTGGCTGAAGTACTATGCCACTGCGGCCAAGCAGGGCGGAGGCTACCTTACTCTGATGCGCCTCCCCGCACCCTCTACTGAGAAGCTTATCGATATTGCCATCGGCACAATCTTCGAAGACGAGGCTGTGGCTGCCGTGTTGCGCTTGCTGGATGAAGAGGCGATCGAAAAAAAGGATTACAGGCAATTGCTGATCGGGAAACTGGAACAGGCGGTGGAAGGAGCCGCCATACAGGCAGAGCGGGTTTTTAAGATCATCAGGTTCGCCAATCTGACTGACCCAATGAACAAGCGAGAAGTTTTAGGGAAATCGGCAGCGCAAGTGCAGGAAGACGCTGCTTATTTTCAAGGTATAGCTGAGCGGGCCGAAAGGTTGTTGGAGCGGTACTCATAAAACAACTTCTAATTGCTTTGGTTGATCAAGTTAACTACTACTTTGATCATCATGTCTTTTTCTGTGGGATCGCTCTCAGCAATCAATAAAGTAAGAGCTACCAATGCATTGTCTGCAATGCGCTTTTGTCCGTATGCAGTGTATAGGAGCTGGTTCTTCTCCATGAACCACACAAACAAGAATGCCGCAATCCTTTTGTTGCCATCAGAAAACGAGTGATTTTTTACCACAAAATAAAGCAGGTTAGCCGCTTTCTCTTCCATGGATGGGTATAGTTCTTCGTTACCGAATGTCTGATAAATGGTATTGACAGAGCTTTGGAAACTCTCATCCTTTTCACGACCGAATAAATCAGAACCGCCAAATTTCTCTTTTAAAGTGCGTATGGCAGCAATCGCGCTATCATATGTAATCCTGAAATACTCTGTTTTATGTGTGCCCTGTATGGCTAAGCGTTGATGGTCGTAGTCATCAAGTATGTCAAGCGCATATGTGTAATCGCTTATAATTTGAAGTAAACCTGTACTCTCATCCGTTGAAAGCTCTTTCCGCTGAATAACATTCTGTAGCAGCTTAACTGTTTGTTTGAGGTCGTTGTACTTCTGGGCTTGTTCTTTTAACCGTTTTTCGTTCAAGGTATAGCCCTCAACCAAATGTTTGCGCAATATGTTGGTTGCCCAAATCCTGAATTGTGTGCCTCGTTTGGACTTAACTCGGTAGCCAACAGAGATAATCACGTCAAGATTATAATAAGTAGTTAGGTAGCTTTTGCCATCTTCGGCAGTATGTCGGAATTTCCGACATACTTGTTTCTCGTCCAACTCCCCCTCATTAAATACATTTCTGATGTGCTCCGTGATAGTGGCACGTCCTTTCTCAAAAAGTCTTGCCATTTCTTTCTGAGTAAGCCACACCGTTTCTTGCTGTAATTTTACATCAATCGTAGATTGTCCGCTCTCAGTTTCATAAATGAAAATTTCTCCTATACCTGGTATCTCGTTCATTGTCTTTGCTAATTTGATTCCTCGCCTACTTCCTTAATTACACATTGCAAATACTCTGGAGCTTTCAGCAACCTGCTCCCATACCAGCTGAACATTTCGCCATCCACCACTTTAATTACTGCCTCCGGGCACATCTCCCGAAATTCCGCGAAGTGCTTCTCCTGAAAAGGATAGGGTTCTGAAGATAGAAGAATTAACTTGGGAGCCGCAGCCTGCAGTTGCTCCGGCGACACCTCCGGGTAGCGGGACTGGTCAGCGAAAATGTTGGAAAAGCCGCAGCGCTGCAGCATGTGGTCAATGAAATTGTCACTGCCCACCGCCATGTAGGGCCCTCGCCAGATAAAGTAAGCCGTAGGTATAGTAGTCTGAAAAGGCTGCAGCTGCCCGAAGCCAGCGGCTATACCTTGCGTCAATTCTTCGGCCTTCGCCTCTGTTCCGGTAAGCTGCCCTAACTGGTTGATCATCTGCAGAGAGTCCTCTAAGGTATAGATGTCGCTCATCCACACCGGATACTTTCCCTGCAGTTGAGCTATACCTTCTTCGTAGTTTTCTTCCTTGTTTCCGATGATCAGGTCGGGCTGCAATTCATCGATCACCTCTTGCTTGAAGTTCTTAGTGCCACCGATGATAGTCTTTTGTTTTACCTTCTCTTTTGGATGAATGCAGAACTTGGTCAGGCCCACGATGCGGTCTTCCAACCCCAGATCAAAAAGAAGCTCTGTTTGGGAAGGCACCAAAGACACAATTCGCTGCGGTAGTTGCGGCAGCGTAATGCTGTGGCCCATTTGGTCGGTGAAGGTATAAGGGAAGCGCATGTTCAAAAGTAAGCAATTTGGGATGGCGGTAAAACAAAAAACCACACAAGCCAGTCAGGCGCTGTGTGGTTCTCTAGGGCTAAAAGCGATTTCTATTTCAGGTATCGGAAATCCTGATTGTCCTCAATTTTTAGCAATGTCTCATAAATCAGTTTCGTTACGTTCTCTACGTCGTCTTTGTGTACCGTCTCCACTGTCGTGTGCATGTACTTCAATGGCAGGGAGATCAGAGCCGAAGCAACACCGGCGTTAGAGTATGCAAACGCATCCGTGTCGGTTCCGGTTGCACGTGAAACGGCGGAGCGCTGGAACGGGATATCTTTCTCCTGTGCGGTATTAATGATCAGGTCGCGCAGGTTGTTCTGCACCGCAGGGCCATAGGCAATCACAGGGCCTTTTCCGCAGTGGATGTCGCCACTGTTCTTCTTGTCGTACATCGGCGACTGCGTATCATGGGTCACGTCGGTGATAATGGCCACATCCGGCTTGATGCGGTGCGCAATCATCTCAGCGCCACGCAAGCCAATCTCTTCCTGCACCGCATTCACGATGTACAAACCGAAAGGCAGCTTGTGCTTGCGCTCGTGGATCATGCGGGCTACCTCAGCGATCATAAAACCACCCACGCGGTTGTCTAAGGCGCGGCCTACGTAGAACTTGTCGTTCATCACTGTAAACTCGTCCTCAAAGGTAGCTACGCAGCCTACGTGTATACCCATTTTCTCCACCTCTTCTCGGTTGCTGGCACCACAGTCCAGGAACACGGTCTCGATGGTAGGGGCCTTGTCGTTCTCCACCTTGCGCACGTGTATAGCTGGCCATCCGAAAACTGCCTTGACGATGCCTTTGGAGGTATAGATATTTACTCTTTTGGAAGGAGCGATCAGGGCGTCAGAACCACCGTTGCGCTTCAGGTAGATATAGCCTTCCGGCGTGATGTAGTTTACAAACCAGGAGATCTCGTCGGCATGTGCCTCAATCACTACTTTGTATTCCGCCTCTGGGTTGATCACACCTACTACGGTGCCGTAGGTATCCACAAAGTAATCTTCAATGTACGGCTTCACATACTCCAGCCACAGTTTCTGTCCTTCAGACTCGAAGCCGGTAGGAGAGGAGTTGTTCAGATATTTCTCAAGGAACTCGAATGATTCTTTTCTCATCAGTGTCGTTTTCAGTAATGTATAGACAATGGTTGTTAAACATAACGAGCATGTACAGCCAGATGTTCTGTGACTGTACATGCTCGTTATTCAATGCAGTTAAAGCGGGATGTTGCCGTGCTTCTTGCGAGGCAGGCTCACAGCCTTGTTCTCCAACATTTTAAAGGCCTTGATCAGCTTAGCGCGTGTCTCGCTTGGCATGATTACTTCGTCGATGAAGCCACGGTGTGCAGCACGGTATGGCGTGGCAAACTTATCCTTATACTCCTGTACCTTCTCAGCCAGTTTCGCAGCTGGATCTTCCGCCTCAGCAATCTCGCGCTTGAAGATGATCTCGGCAGCACCCTGCGCACCCATTACTGCGATCTCTGCAGTTGGCCAGGCATAGTTCATATCCGCGCCGATGTGCTTGGAGTTCATTACATCGTAAGCACCGCCGTAGGCCTTGCGGGTAATTACCGTAATGCGCGGTACAGTCGCTTCGCAGAAAGCGTAAAGCAACTTGGCACCGTTGGTGATGATGCCGCGCCACTCCTGATCCGTGCCCGGCAGGAAGCCTGGCACGTCTTCTAGTACCAGCAATGGCACGTTGAAGCTGTCGCAGAAGCGCACGAAGCGGGCGGCCTTGGTGCTGGCGTTGATGTCGAGTACGCCGGCGAGTACGGCAGGCTGATTGCCCACGATACCGATGCTGCGGCCACCCAGACGGGCAAAGCCCACTACGATGTTCTCGCCAAAGTTTTTGTGCACCTCAAAGAAAGAATCCGCGTCGATGATACCCTCGATCACCTCACGCATGTCGTACGGCTGGTTCGGGTTTTCAGGTATAATCGTGTCAAGCACCGAGCGGGTTTCGTCAGCAGCTTCCTCGTAAGGGAGCGACGGTGGCAACTCTTCGCAGTTCTGCGGCACGTAGCTCAGCAGGGTTTTGATGTAGTTGATACACTCCACTTCGTTGGCGCAGGAGAAATGTGTTACGCCGCTCTTAGTGCTGTGCGTGCTCGCACCGCCCAGTTCTTCAGAAGTTACGTTCTCGTGCGTTACCGTTTTTACCACGTTAGGGCCGGTCACGAACATATAAGACGTGTCTTCCACCATCATGATAAAGTCGGTGATGGCAGGGGAGTATACCGCGCCACCGGCGCATGGTCCCATGATAGCCGAGATCTGAGGGATTACACCAGAAGCCAGTGTGTTGCGGTAAAAGATGTCAGCATAGCCACCCAGCGAAACCACACCCTCTTGGATACGGGCTCCACCGGAGTCGTTCAGGCCAATCACCGGTGCACCGTTCTTCATGGCCAGCTCCATGATCTTCACGATCTTCTCAGCATGGGTTTCAGAAAGCGAACCACCCAATACCGTGAAGTCCTGTGAGAACACGTAGACCAGACGTCCGTTGATGGTGCCGTAGCCGGTCACCACACCATCGCCGAGGAAGTACTGCTTGTCCAGACCGAAGTCCTTGGAACGGTGCATCACAAACTTACCGATCTCCTCGAAAGAGTTCTCATCCATCAAAAGGTGAATGCGCTCACGGGCCGTCAGTTTGCCTTTTTTATGCTGTGCTTCTATTCTGTCCTGTCCGCCGCCTAGCAAGGCTTCGGCGTTTTTGCGCTCCAGCGTTTCTATCTGGCTCTGTCTGATGTCTCCTGCCATGAAATAGGGTATATCTGTTTTATGGAATATCGATTGAATAATTGTCAAATTTAAAAACTATCAGCCGAAATCAGCTATACTAAAAGCAAAATTTGGCTCCTGATCAGTGTATATCTTTCAGATAAAGTCAAAAAATAAGGGCTGCCCCGTTAGGAACAGCCCTTATATAATAGGTCTTAAACCTTATTTGTCAGATTTCTCACCGTCACCAGACGACTTGGTTGGCTCTGTTTCTTCCTCTTCTCCGTCATTGGCTATACCTTTCGGCTTCTTGCCATTGCTCTTTTTAGAAGCAAAAGTCAATTTCTCTTCGCCTTCCTTGAAGTCTACCATCATGGTGTCACCTTGTGCGATCTCGGCTTTCAGTATCTCCTCCGCAATCGGGTCTTCGATATACTTCTGAATAGCACGGTTCAGCGGACGGGCACCATACTTCGGATCGTAGCCTTTCTCGGCCACAAAATCCTTGGCTTTGTCAGTGAGCTCGATCTTGTAACCCAGGGCCTCAATGCGCTTGAACAGTTTGCCAAGCGACAGCTCGATAATCTTGTGCATGTCTTCACGACCAAGTGAGTTGAACACGATCACATCATCCAGGCGGTTCAGGAATTCAGGCGAGAAGGTTTTCTTCAACGCACTGGCAATCGTGCCCTTCATGATGTCATCCACGTTCTCCTGCTTGCTCTTGGACATGAAACCAATACCAGCACCGAAGTCCTGCAGGTCGCGTGCACCGATGTTCGATGTCATGATGATGATCGTGTTACGGAAGTCTACCTTACGGCCAAGACCATCCGTCAGGATACCATCATCCAATACCTGCAAGAGCAGGTTGTACACGTCCGGGTGAGCTTTTTCGATCTCGTCGAGCAGTACCACAGAGTATGGCTTGCGGCGGATTTTCTCCGTCAGCTGACCGCCTTCTTCGTAACCCACATAGCCCGGAGGCGCTCCCACCAGGCGAGATACACTGAATTTCTCCATGTACTCACT